>CACZPY010000335.1 GCA_902783135.1 uncultured bacterium | reverse complement strand
GGGTAACGTGACCCATAGCGAAGACCAGCTCCCTGATTCGCCAAAAAAGGCGGAGCAGGGGCGCAGGATTTGCGGTTGCCGATACGACAAACGATAGTGGTGCTCTTTCCAATCCCTCCGCCGACCGAGGGGGACGGCTGTTTTTTGCCCGGGCAAAAAACAAATTGCCGTCAACCCCTTTCCGCAACATATCAATTAAAATAGCGGAAAAATGCGGCAGCATTTTTCTCGAGGTGCAGGGTCGGCGACCCTGCCGAGGGGCGCGGGGGCGAGGAGCCCCCGCAAAAAAAATAAAACCTCCGTACCCGCGAAACACCGGGGTTTAATTACCGTTCATGGTGTGCTATATTATATTGTCAAACGTATGAGGTAAAATCAATCTGCCATCGAAAGATCCGGGGATCATGCGCATCCAACATCTTCCGCTTCGCATTCAGACGCTGACGCTCGTCATCTTTTCCGCCTTATGGTTTTCCGGCTGTTCCGACGAACCGGAGGGGCGGATCGTACTGCGCGCCGTTTCGGGAGCCGACCAGTACGCCGCCAATCCGGACGGGAGTTTCCCCGCGCCGCTCGTGATCGAAGCGCGGCGCGGCGGGCGGGTCTGTCCGGGAGTGCGTATCGAGTGCGCCGCGATTCCGGGGTCGCATCTGGCGTTTGCTCCCGCGTCGGGAGAGACCGACGCGGGCGGCAGGTTCGCGGTGCGGATCGTCGCCGGAGCGGCGGGGGATCAGTTTCTGACCGTGCGGGCGCCGGATCACTCCGAAAGCGAACTGCGGCTGCGGGTGGCGAACGGCGTGGAGCTCGACGGCGACGGCTCCGAGGCGCAGGCGGGCAAAGCGCTCGCGCGCCCCGTTTCGGTGCGGCTCGTGAAAGACGGGCGCGGCGTGCCGGGGGTGCCGGTATGTTTCAGGATCCGGTCGAGCGTCGAGGGGGTGGAAAGTTCCGCCGTCGTGGAGACTCCCCGGCAGCTCACCGACGCGCGGGGCGCCGCCGCGACTCGGGTGACCCTCGGCAGGACGACGGGGCGCTACCGGCTCGGAATCGACGTGGAGGGCGGCGACGCCGGATTCACCGTGCGCGACCTGCCGGTCACGCTGGTGGCGCTGGCGCCGTGGTCCGTGCTGGCGGCGGTGCTGGGCGGAGTGGCGTTCTTCATCTTCGGCATGGGCCTCATGAGCGACGGTCTGCGCGACGCCGCCGGCGACCGGCTGAAGGGGCTGCTGCGGCTCTTCACGCGCAACCGGGTGTCGGGATTGTTCGCGGGCGCGGCGGTAACGGCGGCGCTGCAGTCCAGCGCGGCGGTGACGGTGATGGTCACGGGCTTCATCAACGCGGGACTGCTGACGCTGAAGCAGTCGCTCGGGGTCATCTTCGGCGCGAACATCGGCACCACCGTGACGGCGCAGATCATCTCGTTCGACATCGCGTCGGCGGCGCTGCCCGCCGTGACGCTGGGGCTGGTGCTGACCTTCCTCAAGAAGCGGGATCTCCAGGGTTTCGGCCGGGCGCTGATCGGTTTCGGGCTGCTGCTGCTCGGCATGAAGCTGATGTCCGACGAGATCGGCGTATTGGGCGACGTGTCGGGATTCCGCAAACTCTTCATGTTCTTCGACTGCGCGCCGCGCGGCGGGGTGATCCCGCCCGGAGCGCTGATAGGGGCGCTGTTCTTCGGCTTCGTCTGCACGGCGATACTGCACTCGAGCGCGGCGTTCACCGGCATCGCGCTCGCGCTGGCGGCGGGAGGCATGATCGACTTCTACACGGCGTTCGTGCTGCTGCTCGGCTCCAACGTCGGCACGACCGTGACCACCTTGATCGCGGCGGCGCGGCTGAACCGGGTGGCGAAGCAGGCGGCGCTGGCGCACTTCATCTTCAACACCTTCGGCGCGGCGCTGATGGCGGGACTGCTCTACGTTCCGTGGCGCCGCGGCGGTCCGCCGGTGTTCCTCGAACTCGTGAATGCGCTCACGCCCGGCGACGTCTTCGCTCCGATACCGCAGAACCTCGAGCGCCATATCGCGATGGCGCACACGCTTTTCAACCTCGCGGTGGCGCTGCTCTTGCTGCCGTTCGTCGACCAGTTCGAAAAGCTCTGCAACAAGCTGATGCCGATCCGTGACGACTCGGCGCGGAGGATCCGGATACTGGAGCCGGGACTGCTGTCGACGCCGCCGGTGGCGGTCCGGCAGTGCGCCGCGGCGATCCGCGCGATGGTCCAGCAGGCGTGGGTGATGATCGACCGCTCGCTCAACGAGTGCTTTCTCGACGGCGAACTCCGCGAAAAGCGCCTCGCCGCGCTCGCCCGCATGGAGGACGAAGTCGACGCCATGCAGCGAGAAATAACCGACTATCTGGTGCTGCTGATGCGCCGCCCGCTGACGAAGGAACTCACCGAACTCATCCCGCTGCTGATGCACGCCACCAACGACGCCGAGCGGATCGCCGACCACGCCGAAAACATCATCGCGCTCGCGAAGCGGCTCAAGGCGGAGGACGGACGTCTTTCCGACAGCGCGGTCAAGTCGATCGGCAAACTCTGGGAGTTTCTCGACGACGAGGCGCGGCAGGTGATCTCCGGCTTGGACAACACCCGGCACAAGCCGGTCAAAAGCGCGCTCAAGGACGAACGCAAGGTCAACAAACTCGCCGACAAGTTCGAATCCGACCACATCGAACGGCTGCGCAAGGGCGAGTGCTCCGCACCGCTCGGAGTCATCTACATCGAGATGCTGGGCGAACTGGAAAAGATCGGCGACCGCCTCTCCAACATCGCCGAACGCACGCCGCAGATCCAGAACGGCTTCGTGAAGCTCTGAACCCCACCGGAAAAGCCGCCGGAAAGATGGTTGCAAAAGCCGCCCGCCGGGGATATATTATGCGGATTTTTTCAAGCTGGTTAAGATAAGGGAAGGGCACGTCGGAATGCTGTATATCCTGTCACGCTGGAGCGGCGAATTCGGTCCGCTTCGTCTTTTCAACTATGTGACCTTCCGCGCGGGCGGCGCCTGGCTGTGCGCGTTCCTGCTGGTGGTGCTGCTCGGCGGCGCGACGGCACGGTTGCTGCGCCGCTTCAACATGCGCGCCGCCGAACGGCTGGAAGGGCTGGTGCCGCCGGAGTACATCGACAAACGCAAGAGCGACACCCCCTGCATGGGCGGAGTGCTGCTGATCGGCGCGACGCTGATCTCGACGCTGCTGTGGGCGGAACCGGGGATCATCACGCTGGTGCTCGCCGCCGCGACGGCGCTGCTGGCGCTGACCGGATTTCTCGACGACTTCATCAAGGTCACGCGGCAGGATCGCGGCGGACTGCCCGCGAAATGGAAGCTCTTGTTTCAGTTCGCGGTCGCCGGCGGAGCATTGTGGCTATTGTCGCGATCGCCGGCGCTGGACGCGCTGCTGCGCGATTTCTACGTCCCCTTTGCGAAGGCTCCGGTGTGGCACTCGTGGTGGTGCTATCCCTTCTCGGCGCTCGTGATCGTCGGCGCGACCAACGCGGTCAACCTGACGGACGGCAAGGACGGGCTCGCCTCGGGATGCACGATCTTCTGCGTGCTGACCTATGCCGTGTTCGCCTACATGATGGGCCACAAGGTCTTCGCCGGTTATCTGAGCATCCCGTACATCCCCGGCGTCGAGGAGGCGGTGGTCTTCGCGGCGGCGGTCTGCGGCGGGTGCATCGGATTTCTGTGGCACAACTGCCATCCGGCGTCGATGTTCATGGGCGACACGGGCAGTCTGGCGCTCGGCGGCGCGGTGGGGATGCTCGCCGTGCTGACGCGGCAGGAACTGCTGCTCGTCGTGGTGGGCGGGGTCTTCGTGATCGAGATCGTATCGGTCATGCTCCAGGTGGTTTCTCTGCGGCTGATCGGTCGGCGGCTGTTCATCTGCACGCCGATCCACCACCACTTCGAACGCAAGGGCTGGACCGAGACCCAGATCGTGGTGCGCTTCTGGATCATCGCCGGCGTGCTGGCACTGGCGGCGCTGGCGACATTGAAACTGCGCTGACCGCTTTGTAAAATGCTGTACCCCGTTTCCCGGATTTCATAGAAAAATGGAAAAACCGAATCACTTTCACGAACTGCTGCAGATCAACAACATCGTCTGCTCCTCATCGATCCGCGACCGCAACGAACTGCTGCTCGAAATGCTGCGGATGCTCAAACGGCACCACCCGGAACTCGACCTCGACGCGGCGGTGCGCGAAGTCACCGCCCGCGAAGAACTCTTCCCGACGGTCGTCGCCCCCGGACTCGCGGTGCCGCACGCCCGGATGCCCGGCATGGAATCCCCCCTGCTCGGCATGGTCTGCACCCCCGCGGGGATCGACTTCGGCTCCGATCTGGGCCCGGTGCAGGTCACGGTGCTGCTGCTGACGCCCGTGGACGACCCGAATCTTCATCTGCAGATCATTTCGGAACTCGCGCGGCTCTTCAGCGACACGACGATGGTCGATCGCGTGATGGATTGTTCGACCCCCGCCGAGGTGCTGGAACTCTTCGGCGCCCAGCGCCACGAGACCAACGCCTTTCTGACCGCGGGCGACGTGATGACCGCGCCCCCCGCGGTGCTCCATGAGACCGACACCCTCGCCGACGCGATCCGCCTGTTCGCCACCACCAAGTGCAGCGAACTCGTGGTGCTGGACAACGAAGGCGATCTGCGCGGCGTGCTGTCGCTGAACGATCTGCTCAAGTACAGTTTGCCCGAACATCTGCTGTGGATGGACGACCTGACGCCGATCAACCGCTTCCAGCCGTTCGTCGACGTGCTGCGCACCTCCGGCGAGGCCCGGGTCGCCGACGTGATGCGCGACGACGTCATCACCGTCGACAAGTCGGTGCCCGCGATCCAGCTGGCGAAACTCTTCACCATGCACCAGCTGCGGCAGCTGGTGATCGTCGATCGCGGCGGATTCGCCGGCGTGGTCGAGTTGAAATCCTTCTGCGCCCAGCTTTTCTGGGAGTGACCGCCGGCGGAGGCGCGGATATGGAACTTTTCGTCAACGATTCGACCGATCCCGCCTTCAATCTGGCGCTGGAGGAACTCCTCGCCGCGGAGTACCCGGGCGAATTTCTCATGCTCTGGCGCAACGGTCCGTCGATCATCGTCGGCAGGAACCAGAACACTCTCGCCGAGATCGACGCCGACATCGTCCGCGCCCGCGGCATCCCCGTCGTGCGCCGCACCACCGGCGGCGGCGCCGTCTACCACGACCTCGGCAACATCAACTACACCATCGCCAAAAACGGACGGCTGACCGGCGGCGCCGCCTTCGCCGAATGCGCGCAAGTGGTCGTCGCGGCGCTCCGCAAAATGGGCGCCCCGGCGGAGTTCTCCGGCCGCAACGACATCATCGTCGACGGCCGCAAGGTCTCCGGCAGCGCCAAGCGGGTGCTGGAGGAGCGCACGCTGTTTCACGGCACGATGCTCTTCGACACCGACCTTTCCGTGCTCGAAACGGTGCTGCGCCCCGATACGGAAAAGATCCGCTCCAAGGGGATAAAATCCGTGCGCTCCCGGGTGATGAACCTGCGCGAGATCTTCCCCGAGTGGCGCATGGACGATTTCCGGCGCGCCTTCAGGGCCGCGCTGCTGGAGGAACTTAAACTGGATGGAGCGTCTCCGCTGCCCGAGGGCTTCGCGCCCCGCGCCGAAGAACTCGCCGACCGGCGCTACCGCACCCGGGAGTGGAACTTCGGCAGCGCGTATCCCTTCGAGTTCCGCCGCCGCGGACGCTTCCCCGGCGGCTCCGTCGAGGTCGCCGCCCGCATCGAAAACAACCGCATCGCCGAAGTGCGCTTCTACGGCGACTTCTTCGGCGACGTACCCGCGGACGAGATCGCCCGCCGGCTCGTCGGCTGCCCGTTCGAGGTGGACGCCGTCGCCCTGGTGCTCCGGAACTGCGACCTGGGGCGCTGTATGCACGGCGTCGACGCCGACGGACTCGCCGCGCTGTTCGAGTAGGCGGAGTTTACTTCTTCCACAACCCGTGCAGATTGCAGTACGCCCGGACCTCCAGACCCGGACGCAGCGGAACATAAAACGCCGCCTGCGGAGCCTCGCCCGGACGCAGATGATAGCGGTTCACATACGAGCCGTTGATGACCTCGATCCACGATATGTAGTGCTCCGGCGTCATCGGATGCGGCACTTCGCCCACCTTCACGATGATGCCGCTGCCCTCCGTCGCGACCACCGGGACGTGCTTTTCCCTCGCCGCATCCACCGTGTTTTCCCGGAGTTTCGTCATCGGTTTGCCGCAGCACTCCGGGGCACAGCTCGCACCGTCGAGCACCTCGACCACCAGACCGCAATCGCCGCACTTGTAAACTTCGTTGACCGCACTCGCCATGATGAAACCTTTCTCCATTGTTTCGGGATGATCTTCTCCGCCGGAACGCTCCCGAGCGTTCCCCATGTGGCACTATACGACCCCGTGCGCACTTTTTCAAGCGCGGCACGCATATTCGACCGCAAACGTCGGTTTTGTTAACACACGCTCGTGGCGAGGCGGTCGCCGCCGAGCGCGCAGGGGACGAGCGAGGCTTGATTTTTGCAAAGCAAAAAACAAGCGGAGTGTACCCGAGCATTGCGGCCGCGAGTGAAGT
>CACZPY010000334.1 GCA_902783135.1 uncultured bacterium | reverse complement strand
GGTCTCGTTCCGCATCTGATGTGACGCCGCCGCACGTCCGGCGGAGATGATGCCGACGATCGCCTTCTGCGCGCGGCTGGTGCCGACCGCCTCCGCCGCCGCGAATCCGGTCTCGTGCCCCTTGGGCACCATATCGCCCGCCGCTCCCGAAAGGAACATGCTTTCGCAGCCGAGTTCGGCGCGGAGATAGTCGCGGAAGACGCCCGGGTAGTCCGCCGAGATCCGGTGCCCGCCCACGCCCGGCGTGTGTCCGGCGAGCGGATGCGCGGCGTAGTTGCCGATGACGTACCGGGGGGCGCCCGAATCGCGGTCGCGGAAGCAGATCACCCCGAGTTCCCGGTCGCGGACGCCGTCGCAGAGCGGTTCCAAAAACGGGCGGTGCGGCAGAAAGGTGCAGCGGTTGTCGTTGCCGATGTAACGGCGGTTGATGTTCTCGTCGCAGTTGAGCGAGTACCAGTACATTTCGGTATCGAACCATTCGCCGCTGACGAGTTCCGTGACGGCGCCGACGGTAAGGTCGATCAACTTTTCTATGTATTCCGTATCCAGCCGGTCCGGGAAACTCGCCGAAGTGCGGGTGTGAGGGCCGCAGTGGGTGTGGGTACAGCTCAGCATCACCTGTGCTTCGCCGCCGCCGATGATCCCGGCGCACTTTTGGCGGATCGTCCTGATGTACTTGCTGTCGATGCCGAGCAGGTCGTAACCGAGCAGAACGTAGGTATTTTTTCCGTCGTTCAGCGCCAGAGCCGAAAGATACAGATCGTCGTGCTTGGCGGTCGTGAAATCGTCCGGACCGTATCCGGCGATGCGTCCGCCGACTTCGGGAGAGATGTTTTTACTTGTGTATGCGATCTTCATTTTATATTCCCTTCATGTTGATGTGCATTTTACAGCGGATCGCCCTCTTCGCCGGGTTTCCACCACGGCGCGGACGAGAATCCCTTCGGTGCGAAGCCGATGTTGTCGATCCGTATCTCCACCGGGGCGTCGATCTTTTTGAAGAAGAAGCTTATCGTGCGCCGGTTCGCTTTGTAAGGATCCTTGAGCCAGTGGGGACTTGCGTGTTTTTTGACCATCCAGAAGGGCATGGTCATCCGTTGCCATTTCCCTTCGAGCGGCGCCCAGCCGAAAGTGCCGTAAAGGATGCGGTTTCTGAAGAGGTTTGTCTGCCCCGGACGCACCTGCGTCAGGTAATCATGCGCGTGGTGAAATCCCTTGCCGCCGTTGAGCGACAAGCTGATGTCCATCGTGCGCGCGCCCATTTCCGGCGTAACATCGACGTGCGGTATCGTCACGTCGACGCGCAGATAATGTCCCTCGGTCTGATGCCCGGTATATTCTCCGGCGGGGATGAATATCCTCAGCACTTTGCCCGGAGTCGGCGCGGTCGGATCGTCGATGATGCCGATCTCCATAACATCCTTCATCGAACCCGTGACGTCCACCTGGACGGGCCCCATGCCGTCTTCGAAATCGGCAAGTATGGATGGCTTCGGCTCCACGCCGTCTTTGACTCCGCTGCGCTTTTTCAGCATCGCGGGGGCGAATTTGGCAGCGGCGGGGAAGTTCCCCTTCGCACCGCGGACGGAGGCGGCCAGCATGGCAAGCGAAATTCCGTCCGTTTTCGCGGTGCCGAAGAATATGCTTTTGACCGGCTTTTCCGGGTTCGGGTTCTTGAAGTCGAAGATGCCGAAGCTGTAGTATTTGTTGTCCGCGTCGATGCCGCGCACCGCGAAGCGCATGTCGTTGCCGCTGAATGCCCGGTTCCAATCCGTCACCGATTCGCGGTAGCGAAGCATCGTGCGCGCCTTCGTTCCGTCCGCATAGCAGAGGTCGATCGCGCCGACGACCGGATAGTTCCAGCGCTTGATGCCGTAGAAGCGCGCGCCGATATATGCCATTTCGTCGTAAGAACGCGATGACGTGAGCAGGAACGATATTTCATCGAATTTCACGTTGCCTGCCGGGATCATCACGGCATGACGACCGCCGTTCTCCTTGTCGCCGGTGAGCCGGACGGCGTAGTATTTGCCGCCGGGGGAAGTGGCAAGGTCGAAGTGTTCGGGCAGGGCGGCGAGAGCCCGTTTCAGTTCGCCGGTCTGCCTGTCGTCGGCGAAATGCGGGAACTTGCCTTCGGTTCCCGACAATTCCGCGTTGAAACTCGCGTCGAGCGGCAGCGATTTCGCTTCTCCCATGCCCGGATGCGCCTTGACCTGATTCGGATGGGTGAGCCGCATCATCTCGAATGCCGCATCGTAGCCCAAGTCCCCGTAGAAGGTGTTGCGGAACTTCCACAGATAATCTGCGCCGATCACCACGCCGCCGCGGCTTTCCGGGGTTTCGTTCTTGAGCTTGGCGAAAACTCCGCAGTCCGAGTAGTACCAGTAGGTCAGATTGCAGGCGCTTTTGCCGTATTTCTTCAACAGATGCGTCATGTTGTAAACATTGAGCGGCTTGCCGCAGACGGCGTTGCCCATCATCTCGAAGTCCTTGAAGAGTTTGAATTCCGCTTCCGGCAGAATGTCGTTGTAATTCCACCAGCGGATGAAGGTTTGCGGCCGCAGCTGAGTGCGGAACCAATGCCCGAGTTTCCACATGCCGTTGTCGACGAATGAATCCTGGCACACGATCATCTTCACGCCGCGTTTGTCAAGAATGTTTTCGATGAAATGCAGATAGTCCGCAAGCAGTTTCTTCTGATCTTTGCCCTTGCAGCGGGGGCACTCCCCGCGCGGTCCGAAGTAGATCTCGTCGAGGCAGACGTAGAAGTGCGTCGGATCGAACATGTCGATCTGTTCGTTCAGCACTTTGGCGGTAAGTTCCCTTGCTTCTTCGTTCTGGGGACAGGGGGTGCTGTACCACGGGATCTTCGGCTCGCCCTCCTTCATTTTGTCCCAGTCGGGGTGGAAGGTCATCCAGTAGGCGTGGCTGTAGACCTGAACGGTCGGGATCACCCGGATATGGCGGCGGCGGCAGAACTCCGCGAAGTCGCGCATCTGTTCCGCGGTGTAGGGATTTTTCGCTTTGACGAACGGGTTGTCGCGATACGGGAAGCCCTCTTCTATGGACACGAATACGGTGTTGATCTTGAGCTGTGCCAAGGTGTCGATCGCCTTTTTGACGAGCGGCAGGTCCTTAGTCGGTATCTCCCGCAGATTGAAGGTGTAACAGCGGAGGTCGAAGTCCGGCCGATCGGTGATGACACAGGCTTTGATTTCCGGCGCCGGAGCATTGCGAAGCAGATTGCGCAAGGTCTGCGCCCCGCGAAACAGTCCGTCGGTCGTACGCGACCTGATCGCGATGCCGTTTTTCGTCACGGTTAGCGTGTAACCTTCATCGTGTTCGGGGACTCCGGTTTCGGCGATCTCGAAGCGGCAGACGGCGCTGACGCCGGTCGCTGCTGTTTGTCCGAAGCGCTTGAGTTCGTCGGAAAGTTGTTCGACGATCAGTTCTTCGCCCGTCGGGACGGAGACCGTCAGTGTGTCTGGAAGCCGGAACGCGCCTTCTCCCGCTTGGTATTTCTGCACTTCCGGGATCAACACCGGGATGCCGTTGCGCTCGAAGTTGGCAAAGGTCGTGATTTCCGCCTGCGATGTTGCGGCGGCAATAGTCATCAGGGCGGCGATCAGGCGAAATTTCTTCATGTGCGTCATCCTTCCCATATTATTCGGTGTTCGGGACAATGATATAATATTACAGCTCACGCGCTCTTTTGCAATCGTCCGCGATTGCTTAAATATTTCGTCGTTTTGTCTTTTCGTATTGCGGTGTGCGGAATGATTTATTGCCATCCGTCGTCGATCCCAAAACAAAAACGCCCTCCTCGCGGAGGGCGTCGGTGACAATGCTGTAAGGATTACTCCTTGTCGGCTTCGACCTCGGCCTGATGCTTGGCGATGATCTCATTGGCGACGTTGGAGGGGACCTGCTCGTAACGCTCGAACTCCATCTCGAAGGAGCCGCGCCCCTGCGTCATGCTGCGCAGTTCGGTCGCGTACTTGTGCATTTCCGCCATCGGAACTTCCGCATGGACCACCTGCAGACCTTCGTCGGCCGCCATGCCGAGCACCCGGCCGCGCTTGTGGTTGAGGTCGCCCGTGATGTCGCCCATGTAGGTGTCGGGAATGCTGATGAGCACCTTCATGATCGGCTCCAGCAGCACCGGCTTGGCCTTGGAGATCGCTTCGCGGAACGCCATGCGTCCGGCGATCTTGAACGCCATTTCGTTGGAGTCGACCGGGTGGTACTTACCGTCATAGACCGCCACGCGCACGTTTTCGACCGTACAGCCGACCAGCGGTCCGGCGGAAAGCACGTCGAGCACGCCCTTTTCGACCGCGGGGATGAAGTTCTTGGGAATGGTGCCGCCGACGACTTCGTTGGCGAACTCGTATCCCTCCGCCCGCGGCGCGATCCGCAGGTAGACTTCGGCGAACTGACCCGCGCCGCCGGTCTGCTTCTTGTGGCGGTAGTGGCCTTCGCCGGTGGTGGTGATCGTCTCGCGGTAGGGGATCTTCGGGGTGTTGAGCACCGCCTCGACCTTGAACTGATCCTTGAGCCGCCGCGCCACGATGGCGAGGTGCTGGTCGCCCATGCCGGAGAGCAAAAATTCGTGAGTTTCGTCGTTGCGTCCCATCCGCACGGTCGGGTCGCACTCGATGATCTTGTTGATGCCGGCGGAAACCTTTTCGTCCTCGCCGGATTTCGCCGCGGTGATCGCGTAGGACATGATGGCGCCCGGGAACTTGATCCCCGGCAGCGGCTTCACGGAGTTGCTGCCCGCCAGCGTGTCGCCGATCTTGGTCGCCTTGAGTTTGGCGATGGCGAAGATGCATCCCGGACCGGCTTCGGTCGCGGGGGCCTGATTCTTGCCGTTCATGAACAGCAGCTGGCCGAAACGCTCCTTGGTGCCGTTGCTGACGTTGTAGACTTCGCTGTCCGCCTTGAAGGTGCCGGAAACGGTGCGCACGAACGCCAGCTGACCGCTAAAGGTATCGTTGATGCTCTTGAAGACCAAGCCGATGGCGTCGCCGCTCTCGGAGACGACGACTTCGCTGTCGGGCATCGGAACGTATTCGAGCGGCGTCGGGAACAGTTCGACGATGCCGTCCAGAAGTTCGGAAACGCCGACGTTCTTCTGCGCGCCGACCGCGAAGACCGGGATGGTGCTGCCGCTCAAAACGCTGGCGCGCAGCCCCTTCTTCAACTCTTCCGGCGTCAGTTCCTCGCCTTCGAGGTAGCGCTCCATCAGCGCCTCGTCGGTCTCGGCGATGGCATCCATCCACAGCGACTTGCACTCCGCCACGTCATCGGCGATCTCCGCGGGGATGTCGGTGTCGAAGAGCACGTTCACGACCTTGGAAAGATTGCTTTCGCTGCCGACCGGCCAGTACAGCGGGATGATCACGGTCTTGCCGTGGTTCTTGCGCATGATCTCGATGGTCTGCTTGAAGTCCGCGCGTTCGCGATCGAGGCGGTTGATCACTCCGAAACGCGGGATCCCGCGCTCTTTGGCAAGTTTCCACGCCCGGGCGGTACCGATCTGCGGACCGTCGACGGCATCGACCACCACCAGCGCGGCGTCGGCGGCGCGCACCGCCGCGACGTACTGACCGATGAATTCGCCGTATCCCGGAGTATCAACGAAGAAGAGTTTGGTATCTTTCCACGTGCAGTTCATGACGGCGGAATAGATACTGGACTGCTTTTCCTGCTCCTCGGGGGTGAAGTCGCTTACGGTGTTCTTGGCGTCGATCGTGCCGGGGCGCTGGATGACTCCGGCCTTGCAAAGCAGCGCCTCGCACAGGATGGATTTGCCGCTGCCGGAGTGACCGGCGATGACGAAGTTTCTGCACTGAGAAGCATTGGACATGGCGAATTTCCTCTATGTTGTTTTTGAGAGAATTTTTGACAATTTTGAATATAATAACCCGTGAGAGCGCAAAAATCAAGCGGAAAGCCCCCGGAAATGCGTTTTTTTTGCGCCTGGGCGCGGTTCGGGTCCGTCCGCGGCAGCGTTACCGACGGGGCGATGATCCTTCCGAAAAGGCGCGGACCTTGGCGAGCAGCCGCTCCAGCATCAGCACGGCGCGTTCCTGTTCGTCCG
>CACZPY010000333.1 GCA_902783135.1 uncultured bacterium | reverse complement strand
GTTTAAGGTGACGAACATCGACAAGACTCCTCCCGCCGCGCCGACGGTCAAGGCGAACACCGCCAAGCCGACCAACCGGAACGTGACCGTCACGGCGACGTTCTCCAAGGACAGTGCGAAGAAGCAGTATTCGACCGACAAGAAGAATTGGCAGAGTTACTCCTCGGCGCTGACGGCGACGAAGAACGGTACCTGGTACTTCCGGGGCGTCGATGCGGTGGGCAACGTGTCGAAAGTTACGACGTTCAAAGTTTCGAACATCGACAAGACGGCGCCCGACGCGCCGACGGTCAAGTCGAGCACTGCCAAGGCGACGAATCAGGATGTTACCGTCACGGCGACTTTTTCGACCGACAGCGTGAAGAAGCAGTACTCGAATGACAACAAGACCTGGCAGAACTATACCGCGGCGCTGACTGCGGCGAAGAACGCGACTTACTACTTCCGCGGCATCGACGAAGCGGGGAACGTGTCGAAGGTCGCGACGTTCAAGGTGACGAACATCGACAAGACGGCACCGGCGGCGCCGACGGTCAAGTCGAGCACCACCAAGTCGACCAACCAGAATGTGACCGTTACGGCGACTTTTTCGACCGACAGCGCGAAGAAGCAGTATTCGCTCGACAAGACGACGTGGAGCAACTACTCGAAGGCGCTGACGGCAACGGAGAACGCGACGTACTATTTCCGCGGCATCGACGCGGCGGGGAACGTGTCGAAGGTCGCGACGTTCAAGGTGACGAACATCGACAAGACGGCGCCGGAAAAGCCGACGGTCAAGTCGAGCACGACCAAGCCGACCAACAAGGACGTGACCGTCACGGCGACTTTTTCCGCCGACAGCGCGCAGAAACAGTATTCGCCTGACAAGAAGACGTGGAGCAACTACTCGAAGGCGCTGACGGCGACGAAGAATGCCACCTACTACTTCCGGGGAATCGACGCGGCGGGGAACGTGTCGAAGGTCACGACGTACAAGGTGACGAACATCGACAAAGCGGCGCCGGCGGCGCCGACGGTCAAAGCGAGCACTTCCAAGGCGACGAACAAAAACGTCACCATCACGGCGACTTTTTCCGCCGACAGCGCGAAGAAGCAGTATTCCGCCGACAACAAGAGCTGGAAGGATTGCTCCGGCACCCTGTCGGTCGGGAAGAACGGCACCTATTACTTCCGCGGCGTCGACGCGGCGGGCAACATTTCGAAGGTGACGAGCATCGAGGTCGCCAACATCGACAAGACCGCGCCCGCCGCGCCGACGGTCAAAGCGAGCACCACCAAGGCGACGGACCAGAGTGTCACCCTGACGGCGACTTTTTCGACCGACAGCGCCAAAAAGCAGTACACGCTGGACGGCGGGACTTGGAAGAATTACACCAAGCCGCTGACCTTGAAAGACAACGCGCTCGTCAGCTTCCGCGGCATCGACGCGGCGGGAAACATCTCCAAGCTCAAGACCGTGGCGGTGGACAACATCATGGACCCCGGCAACAACAAGTGGGAAAATGCCGCGGCGCTGACGGACGATACCTTCGCCGCGGTGGATAAATCGTTCGACAAACTCGACATCTACGATATGGACGACGTCTCCCGGCTGGGGATTTACATGAGGCGCGGCAAGATCCGGGCGACGTTGTGCGACGCGGCCGGCAACCCCGTCGAATGCACCATGTACGACGGAGACGGCGGGTCGATATGCGCGTCATCGTTCGAGATCGATTACATCGATGATCCCGACCGGAACTCGCGCTGCTTCGAATCGATCGCCGGAGAAGTGAAGTTCCTCAAAATCGAAGCGGCGGCGACCGGCATCAGCAGTTATCACCTCACGCCCGTCTTGGCTTGATTTACTTCTTTTTGCGAGAAAAGAAGTAAATCAAGAAAAGCGAAATAATGCCGTGTTTACTTCTTTTCGCGAGAAAAGAAGTAAAACAAGAAAAGCGAAATAATGCCGTGTGCGGCGGCGTTGCCGCCTACTTACGGCACTTACTTCTTTTTTACGCTTAAAAAAGAAGTAAGCAAGAAAAAACGTAATTCGCGAGAAAAGAAGTAAATCAAGAAAAGCGGGACAATGCCGTGTGCGGTAAATAGGCGGGCTCCAATCACTCCAGTCCGTTCCAGTCCGTTCCAGTCCGTTCCGAGCGGCAGTTCCCGCGACGGTCGCCCGCGAGCGCGTCAGCGGGTGCCGCAAACGGTCGTTTGTTTTCCGCGCCGACGCAACAACGAGCGTCCCCTTTCGCGCAAAAATAAGCAAATCGGGAAAAGCTAAATCATGGACGGTGCGGTTTTTATTTGCCCGCCAGGCGCCGCGCCGCCTCGTACAGTTCGCGTTCCCGTCCGGAGACGGCTTTCGTTTCCAGCGACAGTGTGCCGTCGAAGCCGATTTCCCGCAGCGCCGCGCCGAAATCCCGCCAGTCGATCACTCCGTCGCCCGGACACCAGTGCCGGTCCTTTTCGCCGTCGTTGTCATGGACGTGCAGCACTTTCAGCATGTCCCGCCCCAACATCCGGACGGCATCGCCGGGATTGACTCCGTGCATGGTGCAGTGTCCGGTGTCCAGGCACATCCCGATATTGGGTGCTCCGGTCTCGCGGACCAGACGCAGGCATGCTTCCGGCGTCGCTATGCTCTGCTGCGGGAACGGCATGTTCTCCAGACATACCACCACCCCGAGCGATACCGCTGCCCGGCACAGGCGGCTCATGAAGTCTAGGTTGAGGTCATGCGCGATCTGCGCGTCGGCTTCGACTCTGCCCCACGGCATGATCGGATGGATCACGAAATACCGGCAGCCGAGCAGGGCGGTCCCGCGTATCGCGCGCACCATCTTTTCGAAGCGTTCGCAACGGTCTTCCGCGGTGGCGTCCTGCGGCGGCCAGCGCCACGGACCGTGAGTCTGGCTTATTTCCAACCCCACGCTTTCGATAAACGCCCGTTCCCTGAGGATGACGGCGTCGAATTCCGTATCGGAGCAACGGAATTTCGCGGTCTCGGTATCGACGAAATCCGTGTAGTCGATGCAGTCGTATCCGTCGGCGCGGAGTTGCCGCAGGCCTTCTTCGAAGCCGCGCATATCGGTGTAGCGGGAGGCGGAGATTCCGATCTTCATCTTGAGGCTCTCGCGGTGCGGTCCGGTCAGCGGCCGTTGGTGGTCTGGCGGTTCCTGATCAGCAGATCCGCCATCATCCGGAACGCGGCGTCGCCGAAGAGCTTATGTCCCTCCGGCGACAGATGGACGCCGTCGCAGTGCTGGATATAGCGCTCCGGATCGCGGGCGATCAGCGTTTGAAGGTCGATCACCGGATAGTTGTGGTCGGCAAAGAATTTCCTCGCCGCCGCTCTTTGCGGTGCCAGCACGCGGTTCATCCCGCCGCGAAGCGCCAGATATTCTTTCCACGCCGGAGCGGTGGTGAAGCGGTGGTAACGGTCGATCACTTCGTGCGGCATCACTCCCACCCGCCGACAGCGCGCTGGCAGCAAACGTTGAAACTCCGCCATCAGCTCTTCGAGTTCGCCGGGGCGCAACGTGCGCTCCGGGCGTTCCAGATCGATGTTGTTGAACCCCGGCATGAACAGGCAGTAATCCGGGTCCCGGCGCACCACCGTATCCGGGAACTCCGTCATCAGTTCCCGCGTCGAGGCGCCGCCGACCGCGGCGTTGATGACGGAAAAGCATACCTCTGGGAACTTCTCGGAAAGTTTGCGCTGCATTATGGCGTAGTAACGGTTCTCCGCGCGTTCGACGCCGATGCGCCCCTCCATGATCGACGATCCGAAGAGGCAGATCGCGATGTTTCTCATCCCCCAAGCCATGATATGCTCCTGTTGGTCGGATAAAAATAAGGAGCAGATGGTCCGCGGCCTGCCAAACTTCGCGTAGGGCTGCTCGGTTCCCCGCCTGACCCGGTTGGCGATGTTGACAACACGCGGAGTCCGCTCCAAACTCCAATATATAACTTAACGGCGCGAGGCGAAAATTTCAAGCAGGAATGATATCTCCCGCCGCTGTTTTTTGCGCTCCACCACGCGGTCGATCAGTCCCTTCTCCAACAGGAACTCCGCCGTCTGGAATCCCGGCGGCAGCTTCGCGTTGGTCGTTTCCATGATCACCCGCGGACCGGCGAAGCCGATCATCGCGCCCGGCTCCGACAATATCACGTCGCCCAAGGTGGCGAAACTCGCCGACACGCCGCCGTAAGTCGGATTGGTCAGCAGCACGAAGTAGGGCAGATCCGCTTCGGCGTGGCGCTCCAGCGCCGCGCTGGTCTTCGCCATCTGCATCAGACTGATGATCCCCTCCTGCATGCGGGCGCCGCCGGAGGCGGTGACGATCAGCACCGGAAGTTTTTCCGCGGTCGCCGTTTCCACCGCGCGGGTGATGCGTTCGCCTACGACCGCGCCCATCGACGCTCCCATGAAACGGAAGTCCATCACGCCGATCACGAGCGGGCGCCCGTCGATTGTCGCCCTGCCGCAGACCACCGCTTCGGAGAGCCCGGATTTATCCTCGTTCTCCTTGAGGCGCTGGGAATAGGGCTTGGAATCGGTGAACCCCAGAAAGTCCCGCGAACGCAGTTCCCCCGCGATCTCGGAGAAACTGCCCGGATCGCAGAGCATTTCGATCCGCTGTGCCGCGGTCATCGGCAGATGGCATTCGCAGTTCCAGCAGACCTGCAGATTGTCGCGCAGCTGGTCGGTATAGAGGGTCTGATTGCAGTTTTTGCACTTGACCCACGATCCGTCGGGGATCACCATTTTGTGACCCGTCGGTTCCGGACGCAACGTCGAATATTTTCCGCCGCCGAACAGTGACATGATATCAACACGGCCTCCGCCGCATCAAGATGAACGCACCCCAAAAAAATACCGGTCGTGAAATACTTCACCGCCACCGGCAACAAACATCATAATATAGCACCGGATCGGGATTTTTTCAATTCCGGAGCCGGTCATCTTCTTCAGACGCGGCGGCGGAAGAAGTAACGCTTGAAGAAACGTTCCGGGTCGAGCGAGCGCTTGGCGTGGCGCAACGTCTCCTCGTTCATATCCTGTTCGCGGTTCATGAACGACGCCTTGCCGCGGAGCGCGATGGCGAGCTGCCACGTCAGCGTCTGCGAGGCCCCCTTGACCGAGTGATCCGCCTTTTCGAAATGCACGTCCACCGTGTCGGAGGGCAGGATGCTGTATACGGAAAATCCCGCCGGGAAATCCGGTTCGGCGTAGAGGATGATCCCGAAAAGTCCGAGTTTGGAGAAGTTTTCCCACGTCTGTTCCAGTGCCACCGCCTCCTCGTCGAGGAACTCGCACGGGGTCAGCCGCGAATTGAGTTCCGTCGCCAGTTTCGCGGCGACCGGGATCTCCGCCGCGGTGATTTTTTTGACCGAGGCGTAGGGCCAGTTGGACTGGAACTGTTTGACCAGATTGTGTTTTTTCCTCAACTTCGGACCGACGAAGGTCGCGATCTTTTCGATCGAAAAGAGGTAGTCGATCATCCCCTCGTCGAATTCGATGTCGAAATACTTGTCGCAGTCGCCGTGGCGGTCGAGAAACTCCTCGGGCACGTCGTAGACGCCGCCGTCGGTCAGCCCCTCCGCCATGAAGGCGTCGGTGATCTCGCGCAGTTCCTCGGGATCGGTCCACTTGCCCAACGGATAGTGGATGGTGCGCGAAACGCGCTCGTAGACGACGATGCGGTCGCGCCACTCCAGAAACTCGATCTTGTAGGGTTTCTGGTAGACGAACAGATTGACGAAACTGCATTCGCAGCTCTGGCTGTTCATCAGCGCGATCTTCTGTTCGAAAAGACCCCGGTCGGCAAGACGCACCGGGCGCAGTGCGGAAAAATCGATTTTGCTTTTCATACTGAAAAATGTCCCGATGGCGGAAGAATGATCAGCCCCAGATCTTGTCCAGATTGTCTTCCTGCAGCATCACGCCGGTGCCCTTGACCACCGCGTTCAGCGGCTCGTCGGCGACGAAGATCGGCAGCCCGGTCTCCTCGCTCAGCAGTTTGTCCAGTCCCGACAGCAGCGCGCCGCCGCCCGCGAGGATGATGCCGCGATCGAGCAGATCGGCGGCGAGATCCGGCGGACAGTGTTCGAAGGTCGAACGCACGGCTTCGATGATCGACGTCACCGGCTCCTGCAGCGCGGCGCGGATCTCCGCCGCGGTGATGCGCACCATCTTGGGCACGCGGGAGACCATATCCAGCCCCTTGACGTCCATCGTGGCGTCATCGCGCACGGGATAGGCGCTGCCGAGTTTGATCTTGATCTGCTCGGCGGTGAGTTCGCCGATCAGCATGTTGTAGGTACGCCGCAGATACTGCGCGATCGTCGAATCGAGCTGGTCGCCGCCGACACGCACGCTTTTGGCGTCGACGATGCCGGAGCACGAGATCACCGCCACTTCGGTCGTGCCGCCGCCGATGTCGACGATCATGCTGCCGGTGGGATCGGCGACCGGCAGACCCACTCCGACCGCCGCCGCCATCGGTTCTTCGACCAGCACCACGTCACCGGCGCCGGCATGTTTGGCGCTGTCCTTGACGGCGCGGTTTTCGACTTCGGTGATGCCGGAGGGCACCGCGACGATCACCCGCGGATGGAGCAGCCGCCGCCGCCACGGCATTTTGCGGATCGCCTTGAAGATGAAGTAACGCAGCATCTCCTCGGTGACCTCGAAGTTGGCGATGACGCCGTCCTTCATCGGGCGGATCGCCTTGATGCCGGGCGGGCATTTGCCGAGCATCTTCTTGGCTTCGCTGCCGACCGCGAGCACTTCGTTGTTGCTGGCCTGGATCGCAACCACCGACGGTTCGGAGAGCACTACCCCGAGATCCCGAACGTAGACCAGACAGTTGGCGGTTCCCAAATCGATGCCGATATCCGTTGAAAACAATTTGGTCAAATATTGAGTACCCATCTTGGACCTCTCGATTGGCCTTTTTTTATTGACGTGAATACAATTATCCAATACAATAACGTAATTTTTCAAAAATACAAGCGTAAAATCAAAAAAAATCCGGCGGCGGAGATATTTTCCGCCGCCGGCCGGAATTGCCGATCATATCTTGTTCAGCATATTCAGCAGTACTCCCGCCGCCACGGCGGAGCCGATGACTCCGGCGACGTTCGGTCCCATCGCGTGCATCAACAGGAAGTTGTGCGGATCGCTTTCGAGCCCCACTTTGTTCACGACCCGCGCCGCCATCGGCACGGCGGAAACTCCGGCGGCGCCGATCAGCGGATTGATCTTGGTCTTGCTGAAGCAGTTCATGATCTTGGCGAAGATCACCCCGCTCGCGGTGCCGATCGAGAACGCGACCGCGCCGAGCACGAGGATGCCCAGCGTCTGCAGCGACAGGAACTGATCCGCCGAAAGTTTCGACCCGACCGCGAGCCCCAAAAAGATCGTCACGATGTTGATCAGCGCGTTCTGGGCGGTCTGGTTCAGCCGTTCGACCACGCCGCATTCGCGCATCAGATTGCCGAACATCAGCATGCCGATCAGCGGCGCGGCGTCGGGCAGCAAGTAGGCGCAGAGCAGCGTGATCAGGATCGGGAAACAGATCTTTTCGAGTTTGCCGACCTGCCGCAGCTGGCTCATCCGGATCTTGCGCTCCGCCTCGGTGGTGAAGAGCTTCATGATCGGCGGCTGGATGATCGGCACCAGCGCCATGTAGCTGTACGCCGCCACCGCGACCGC
>CACZPY010000332.1 GCA_902783135.1 uncultured bacterium | reverse complement strand
TCGCAACGTGTTTATCTCGGCGAGCACTTCATCGACCTTATCAGGAAAGACCCGGAAATGGAAAAAGTAAGAAAAAAAGTTGCGGAAGAGGTCGTTTCCGATATAAAATCCCGCATATATCGCGCCCCGTATCTTACAATACAACGCGATGACGGAAGTATTTCTTCGTCGAAATCATGCATTTTCGGCGGAGAGAGAAATAAGGACGATATGCTTCAGCAGTTGAAATTCACTCTTCGTCATCCTGTGGATTCGTTGACGAAGTATGCCGACACATGGAATGTCGCAATGAAAGAATTGACTTGGGCCATCCGACATGCTCCCGTGTTTTTCGACGGCATCTACCATGTGGTTTATAACATGGCCGGCTTCGCCTATATTTGGGAAATACAGTTTTCCATCGAGGACACGCTTGACTTGCGGCCCCATTCAGGCGGCAAATTGAATTTTCATGGTGCCTATGACATCGTTACTTCCATTCTCGGAACGGCGTATCACGATCTGCTCGGTAACACCGATAAATTGAAGGTTCGCGCATATTGGAACGAAATGGGCACGGATGACGCGATCCATGAATGGTGAGATTGTTTTTCCCCTTTGGGCATGATATATTGTAATCGGAGAAGGAGATATGTACCATGAAAAAATACTTGAGCTTTTTGTTCGGTTTGCTGCTGCTCTGCACGGCGGGGTGCTACGATCCCGATACTCCTGACACCAAATGGAACAAAAAAGCGTTTCGGAACATGACCGGGCTCGTTCCCGATTCCGGCATCAAGGGGATCCGCGCCCATGAGGAACTTTTTCCTCCGGTCGATCCGACTTACTGCATGGCGTTCACCGCGACGCCCGAGGCGGTTGCGCGGATCGTCGACAAGCGGAAGATGAAAAAGACGGATCCCTCCGAATGGCATGATAACTTTTTTGTCCCGCCATCGATAAAATGGTGGAACGCCGAAGAGCGCAAGATATCCGACTACTATGTGGCAGAGGTGATGCGCAATGGCACCACGGACGTCATGTATTTTTTGTGGCACGACCCGAAAACCGGAAAATGCCAGTTCATGATGGTGTACTTCTGATCATCCGGTTCTTTGTTCACATGCCGCGTCGCCGACGGCATCGACTTTTTCGGCAATATGCGTCCGCATCGAAAGTCGGGAATGCGCTGCTTCAGCGAGACGATTTTTTTCAAAAGAAGCGAGGTGAACTCCGAGTTCCAGTCCGCTGGCGCGATTTGATTCAAGCGCTCAGGCGGGAAAATGAATGACGGTATTTCGGGTCGTCTCAATGAGAGTGTCCAAAATATCGTCAGCATTCCAAATGGTGGGCGATGGGGGACTCGAACCCTCGACATTTTGCGTGTAAAGCAAACGCTCTAACCAACTGAGCTAATCGCCCACGGCAAAGGCAATGTTCCTTAATATACAACCGCGGACGCGCAATATCAACCGTCGCCGGGCGTAAGAAAGATCACTCCTTGAGCTGCTTCGCCAGGGTCGCCGCGCGGCGGTAGAACTCCGCCATCGTCTTCGCCTCGGTGAACTGCGGCGTATCCTTGAGCATCACCGCCGCCCGCTTCGCCGAAGCGAACGCCAGTTCCGGCCGCCCGCAGAAGAAGAGCATCCGCGCATGCGCGAGTTCGACAACTCCGCGTTCGCGGTCGTCCTTGAAGCCCTTGCTCGCCCGCGCCGCTTTGAAGAGCCGGCAGTAGAGTTCCGGGTAATTGTCCCGCAGCGGCCGCTGCATCTCGACCTCGGCGAAGCGCGCCGGCACCCGCGGATCGTCCGCGAAGACCTCGCACAGCCGGTCGTAGTGCTTCCGCAGTCCCGGCAGGTCGCGCATGGCGTGGAGCAGTTTCATCTTGAGTTCGTAGAAGGCGATTTCGCGCGGCGCGCGGGCGAGCGCCTCGTCCACCGCCTCGAGCGCCTTCGGCAGGTCGCGCAGTCCCCGCGTCAGGATGCTCGCCTTGAGCGATACGAGTTCCACGTTGGCGGGATGATCCTTCAACTCGCCGTCGATGAGTTTCAGCGCGTCTTCGTAGTGGTTTTTCGCCAGCGCTTCGCGCACCCGGTTCGAGAACTCCTCGCGGCGGATGTGCTCCTTCAAATCGAACTTGCCGCCGATCACCTGTTCAAGGGCGCCCCGCAGCGCCGGAGTCGCCCCGCGCCACACCAATCGCCCCTCCCGGTCGACGATCACCGCGATCGGAATGCGGTCGGCGGGGCGCAGAAAGCGGCACAGCGTCGTGAGTTTGTCGTCGACGAGGATCGGCATCGGCAGCTCCTTCGCCCGGAAGAACTCAGCGACCTTTTTCACCTTGTCGCAGCCGACGCCGACGAAGGTCACCGGCTTGTCCGCGAACTCCCGGACGAGTTCGCCCATGCGCGGCATATCTTCGAGCGACTGCTGGTTGACCGCCCAGAAGTAGAGCACCGTAACTTTCTTGCCCTTCTGATCCGCGATGCGGACGGGGTCGCCCTTGCTCCAGGCGCCCGCGAGTTCCGGGACCAACCCTCCCGTCGGGACCGCCTGTATGCCCAGATCGGACGGCGCCGCCGCCGCCGTAAAAAACACCGCAATTACCGATAACCAGCCAAAGATCTTCATGTTCTTCACCACTTTCGACACAGATTGATGACGAAGCCTACCAGCAGCAAGATGCCGTAAGCGATCGCCAGAACGCCGATGCCGTCGCTTTGCCGAGCGAACATCCACCCTACGATCAGCAGCGCCGATCCCGCGAGCAGCGACAGTATCTGATACATGTAAAGGCAGACGAGCAGCAGCACGCGGTTCCGCTTCGCGGCGGCGGGGGGCAACTCCGCCCGGTCTTCGACGAGCTGCCGCTCCGACGCTTTCGATATGAAGCGCACTTCGGGACGCAGTTCGTGCCCGAAGCGCTCCTTGACCGTGCGCCGCACCAGCCGCGCCACAGTCAAAAACTCCCGCTCCGAGGCGTTCCCCGAGGCGTTGACGATGTAGTTCGCGTGCTTTTCGCTGACCGCCACGCCGCCGATGCGGGTGCCGCGCAGACCGCAACTGTCGATCAGTTTTCCGGCGGGTTCCTCGGGCGAAACGTTGCGGAAGACGCACCCCGCCGAGCGCCCGGCGGGTTCGGTCTCACGGCGTTTGGCGTGCTCCGCTTCGAGCGCGGCGAGTTCCGCTTCCACGTCGCCGGGGGCAAGGCGCAGCGTCGCGCCGGTCACGACCACGTCCTCCGGCACGCCGCCCGTACGGTACTCCCATTTGAGTTCGCTCCCTTTGGCTCTCCACGGGCGCCCCCGGAAGTCGACGCCTTCGAGTTCTTCGACCAACTCGCCGATCGCCGTGCCCCGGCACGAGGCGTTCATCCGGATCGCGCCGCCGAGACTGCCGGGGATACCCGCGAGCGCGGCGAGTCCGTGCAGACCGGCTTTGGCGGCGAAGGCGGCGAGTTCGGGCAGCGACGCCCGCGCTCCGGCGCGGATGAGTTCGCCGTCGCGCTCCATGCCGCCGAAGGCGCGGCGCTCCAAGCGTATGCCCGCCCCCAGATACGGAGCGTCGGCGCCGACGAGGTTGCTGCCGCCGCCGAGGATGAAGAACGGGATGCCGCGCTTCCGCAGATATTTCAACAGCGCGCCCAGCTCCTCCGGCGACACGGGTTCGGCGAGCACCGGCAGCGCGCCGCCCACGCCGAGGGTGGTGAGTTCGCGGTAGGGGCGGTCAAGGGTGATTTTCAAATCCGGGAAGTTGCGGCGCAAGTCGTCGATCATCTGTCGCCTCCGCACAACTTTTCCGGGACGGGACCGCCGGATTTTTCAGGCTCCGCTTTCATCGGGATTGCTCCATCCTGCTCCAGGTATTATCTCCAATGCCGTTCGGGCTATAACATACCAGTCCCGAAAGTGTTTTGCAAGTCCGCCGGGATCCTTCCCGGCCGCCCGGCCGAAATCAGCGGCCGGCGGCGCGGCGGGCGAGGACGCGGGGATCTTCGCCGCGGCGGATCAGCTTGCGGCAGAGCAGATAGAGCATGAAGCCGTTGATCGCCACCACGAACGACCACGATATGGGATAGGAGATGTAGAGCGACGTCAGCGTGTGGTGGCGCGGGAAGACCGTGAAGATCCAGAAGACGCGGAACACGCAGACGCAGAGTATCGTCACCACCATCGGCTGGACGCTGCGTCCCATACTGCGCAGCCCGCCGCCGACGACGTCCAGCGCGCCCGCGATGAAGTAAGTCGTGAAATTCACCTGAAATCTCAACATTCCCGCGGCGATCACGGCGGGGTCCGAGGTCAGGAGACGCAGCAGCGGCTCCCCGTTCAGGAACGCCGTCCAGCCGGCGACGAGGTTGAAGCTCACCGAACACATCAGACAGAGCAATATCGCCCGCGCCGCGCGTTCGTATTTGCGCGCGCCGTAGTTCTGCCCGCCGAACGCCAGCACCGAATGGTACATCGAAAAGGTGCCGACGTGTATCAGCCCCTCGATTATCCCGCTGGCGGTATTCCCCGCGATGGCGACCGCGCCGAGGGTGTTGACCGCCGCCGCGATGATCACGTTGGAGATCGCGTAACACGAACTTTGCAGCCCCGACGGCACGCCGATCCAGAGGATCCGCTTGAGTTCCGGCAGGTAGAAGCGCACCTGCCTGAGGATGATCCGGCAGGGCGGCTCGTTCCGCATCAGCGCCTCCAGCACCAGAAACGCCGAAAGCGCCTTCGCCGCGGCGGTCGAAAACGCCACCCCCGCCACGTCCCACTTGAAGACGATCACGAAGAGCATGTTCAAAAGCAGATTGACGATCCCCGCGAAGGTCAGGTAATAGAGCGGGCGCCGGGTGTCGCCCACCGCCCGCATCAGCAGACAGCCGAACATGTAGACCATCGCAAACGGTACGCCGATGAAGCGCAGCCGCAGATACAGCACGGCTTTGTCGAGAATATCCGCCGGGGTCCGCGTCAACTCGAGCATCGGACGCGCCAGAACGATGCCCAGCACCAGCATCAGCAGGCCGCTCCACACCCCCAGCGCGATGCCGGTGTGAAAGACGCGGCTGAGTCCGCGTTTATCCTGCGCGCCATAACACTGGGCGGCGACCACGTTCGCGCCCCCGGCGATGCCGGAGATCATGATCAGGAGCAGTCCGGTGATGGTGTTGGTCGCGCCGATCGCCGCCAGCGATCTGTGTCCGTAGACCGACCACTTGCCGATGACCGCCATGTCCGCCGCGTCGAAGGCGAGCTGGATCAGATGCGCCAGCGCCACCGGGATCGCGAATTTGACGATCTTGCCGAGCAGCGGTCCCTCGGTCATGTCGATATTGTGCCGCGCGGTCATTTCGCAGCTCCCGCCGCCGGGACCGCGGTCACGCCGCGGTCGATCAGCCGTTTGAGGACGATGAAGAACAACGCTCCGTTCACCGCCGAGACGAGGAACCACGATATGGGGTACGACAAGAGCAGCGATCCGAGCGAGCGGTAGTCGGGAAAGACCGTCTGTATCCAGATGATCCGGTAGACGCACGCGCCGAGCAGCATCACCACCAGCGGCGAGATGCTGCGCCCGATGCCCCGCAGTCCGCCGGTGAAGACATCCATCGCGCCGAGCAGAAAGTAGGTCGACATGGTGAAGCGCAGCCGCTCCAGCCCCTGTTCGACGACCAGGTTGTCCGGTTTGATGAACCAGAGCAGTTCCCGCCCGAAGGCGAGGCACAGCCAGCCGCCGACCGCGGTGATGGAACAGATCACCCCGAGGCAGATGAGCACGCTCCGCCGGACGCGGTCATAGCATTTGGCGCCGTAGTTCTGCCCGGAAAAGGACATCGCGGTCTGATACACCGCGATAATGATCACATACATCAACCCTTCCAGCTGGCAACTGGCGATGTTTCCCGCCATCGCGTACGCGCCGATGGAGTTTATCGCCTGCTGCATGATCACGTTGGAGATCGAAAAACACGCCCCCTGCAATCCGGCGGGGATGCCGATGTAGAGCATCCGTTTGACCTGCGGCCAGTAGAAGCCGATGTGCCGCGGCATGATGCGCTCCGCCCCGGTCGATCTCACCATGATCCGGAGCACCAGTATCCCCGACATCAGCTGCGACAGCGCGGTCGCCAGCGCCACCCCCGCCACGTCCATGCGGAAGAAGATCACGAAGACGAGGTTGAGCGCCACGTTGGCGATCCCGGCGATCGTGAGCAGACAGAGCGGCCGCCGGGTATCGCCGAGCGCCCGCAACACCGAACTCGAGTAGTTGTAGATCAGCATGAACGGCGTGCCGCAGAAACAGATCCGCCAGTAGAGCGTCGCCCGGTCGATGACGCCTTCCGGCACATCGATCCCCCGCAGCATCGCCCGGGCGAAGATCATCCCCAGTACGAAGACCAGTGTCCCGAACAGGAACGCCAGCGCCAGCGCCGAGTGGACGGCGTGCGTCAGCGCCTTGCGGTCGCCCGCTCCGTAGCACTGGGCGACCACCACGTTGGCGCCGACGGAAACGCCCCAGATCATATTCAGCATCAAGGCGTTGAGATCTCCGGTCGTGCCGATCGCCGCCATCGATTCGTGCGAGGCGAAGCGCCCGATCACCAGAATATCCGCGAAGTGGAACAAGTGCTGCAACAGATAGGTCGCCGCCAGCGGCAGCATGAAGCGCACGATCTTGCCGAAGAGCGGCCCCTCGCACATATTCACATTGTAGCGGTTTGCTGCCATTGCCAACCTGAAAAAACACCGGAGCTGCCAGTTGCTCCGGACAGGATTTCTTCGTTCGGGATACACGGCACTGACGCCGTTTTTATAATATATCTCCCCTTTGCCGATTTTTCACCGGTGCGGGAAAAACATTGGCATTATTCCCGATCAGGCGGCGGCAAACGAAGCAGAGGACCGCGCCGTTCACGGTCGCCACGCACAGCCACGACAGCGGGAACGCGGCGACCAGCGTCGGCAGCGTCGGATCGGCGCGAAAAGCCGTGAAGACCCAAAGCACCCGCAGCGCGCACGCGCCGAACAGCGTCACCACCATCGGGATCACCGACCGCCCCAGCCCGCGCAGACCGCCGCTGGTGATGTCCATCGCGCCGAGCAGGAAGTAGACCGACAGGTTGATCCGCACCCGGATCATGCCGTTTTCGATGACCTCGGGGGTCCGGTTGATGACGCCGAGCAGAAACTTGCCGTGCCAGACGGTCAGCCAGCCCGCGACGGCCAGCGAGATCATCACCAGCGCGAGGCAGAGGACGATGCTCCGCGCCGCCCGGCGGTACTTGCCCGCGCCGTAGTTCTGCCCGACGAAGGTCATCACCGTCTGATAGACCGCGCTCGCCCAGGTGTGAAGCCCCATTTCCAGCACCATCGCCGCGGTGGTGCCCGCGATCGCCGCGGTGCCGAGGGGGTTGATCGCCGACTGGATGATGGTGTTGGCGAGGGCGTAGCACGCGTACTGCAGTCCGGACGGCACGCCGATCCAGAGGATGCGCTTGAGTTCCGCCGGGTAGAAGCGAATGTGCTTCAGGATCAGCCGCGCGGGACCGCATTCGCCGGTCAGCGCCCGGATGCACAGGAAGGTCGTCAGCATCTGCGAAAACACCGTGGCGACGGCGACTCCGCCGACATCCATATGGAACCCCGCCACCAGCAGGATGTTGAGCAGCAGATTCAGCACTCCCGACGCCAGCAGAAAATACAACGGCCGCCGGGAGTCGCCGACGCCGCGCAGCACCGAAAGCGAAAAATTGCTGATCATGGAGAACGGCAGCCCGCAGAAACAGATCCGCAGATACCGCAGCGACAGCGGGAATATCTCGTCCGGCACTTTCATCCAGTGCAGCGCCGTGGCGAGCATCGCCTGCCCCGCCGCCATCAGAAAAAATCCGCTCACCAGCGCGAAGGCGAGCGAGGTGTGGACCGTGCGGCGCAACCCGTACCGGTCATTCGCGCCGAACATCTGCGCGACGACCACGTTGCTCCCGGTGGATATTCCGACCACCACGCAGACGAGCAGCCACGAGATCTCTCCGATCGCGCCGATCCCCGCCATCGACCGGTGCGACGCAAAGCGGCCGATGACCACCATGTCCGCCGCGTGGAAGGCGATCTGCAGCAGTCCGGTCAGCCCGATCGGGATCGCGTAGCGCACGATCTTGCCGAAGAGCGGACCTTCGGTCATATCCATGGTGTGTCTGCCGGAGTTCATGGATCAGCCGTCGCGCCGTATCAGCAGTGCGGCGAAGGCGCCGTCGTTGACCGGCGACGGCAGCAGCAGCCGCGATTTGAGGAGCTGAAATCCGGGATGATCCGCGAGGAACGCCCCGACGTTGAGTTCGTTTTCCTCCGGTTCGATGCTGCAGGTGGCGTAGACCAGCTGTCCCCCCGGAGCCGTGAGGCGCGCCGCTTCGGCGAGGATCTCGCGCTGCAGCGCGGCGAGTTCGCTCCGGCGCTCCGGGGAAAAGCGCCACATCGCATCCGGGCGGCGGCGGAAGACGCCGGAGTTGCCGCACGGCACATCCGCGAAAACGAGGTCGAAACTGCCGGCGAGTTCCCGCGGTTCCGCGACCGCGATCTCGGCGGTGACGCCGCGCAGATTGCAGTTTTCGCGCGTCAGCTGCTGGCGTTTGGCGGAACGGTCGGCGGCGACGAGGCGCGCGCCCGAACGCAGCTTTTCCGCCAGCATCAGCGTCTTGCCGCCGGGCGCGGCGCACAGATCGAGCGCCGAAGCGACCTGAGTGTAGTCCGGCAATGACGGCGCGAGGCTCGTCGCCGGATCCTGGATGTACCACTCGCCGCGGCGGAAGGCGGCGGCGCCGAGCACCGTCGCCGGGTCGGCGGCGAAGAAGCGGAATCCGCCCCAGCCGGGCAGCGGCTCCGCCCCCGCGGGCGGCGGAAAGTCGCGGCAGGCGCGGAGCGCGAAGCGGGGTTCGGTCAGGATCGTTTCGGTCTGTTCCCGCAGCTCTTCGGCGGAAAAGCGCTGCTTCCACGCGGCAAGGAGCGGCTCCGGCAGCACCGAATCCGGGTCGTCCGGAGGGGTTTTCCGTTGTTCCAGCATCCGGCGCAGCACCGCGTTCACGAATCCGGCGGCGTGTTCGCGCTTCGCGAGCTCCACGGCGACGTTCACCGCCGACTCGGGCGCGATCGCACTCTGGAAGTACAGCTGCGCCGCCGCCGCGCGCAACAACGCGTGGATCCGGGACGCGGGAGGTCTTTCCAGCCGCGCCGCCAATTCGGAATCCACGAAGCGGCGGCGGCGGAAGTAGTTGAAGAGCAGATGGCTGACGCTGCGCCGGAACTCCTCCGGGCACTCGTCCAGCACCTCGTCCAACGCGCGGCGCTTCTCCGTGACCGCGAGGATGCCTTCCGCCGCGCGGCGGAGGATCCCGCCGGAGATGCCGTGTCTCATTCGTCGCCCAGGTGCTTATCCGGCACGAAGTAGTTGCGGATGCAATCCTTCACGCTGTCTTCGAGCGAAGTCGTCGGACGGTCGTAGCCGAAGCGCCGCAGTTTGTCCGTCTTGGCGCAGGTGTAGTACTGGTAGCGGTCGCGCAGATGTTCCGGCATCTCGATGTACTCGATATGCTCGGGGACCTCCAGCGCCGCGAACGCCGCGCGGGCGAGCTGGTTCCAGCTTTCCGGCTTGCCGCTGCCGATGTTGAAGAGCCCGTGCGCCTTCGGCGTGTTGAAGAGAAACATCACCATATCCACCGCGTCCTTGACGTAAAGGAAGTCGCGCAGCTGCTCGCCGTCGGCGTACTCGGGACGGTACGACTTGAAGAGCTTCATCGTGCCGTTGGCGGTGATCTGCTCGAAGGAGCGCAGCACCACGCTCCGCATCTCGCCCTTGTGCCGCTCGTTGGGTCCGTAGACGTTCGAGAACTTGCATCCGGCGATCTGCGCGAGATACCCCCGGCGCTTCGCCCACAGGTCGAAGAGCTGCTTGCTGTAGCCGTACATGTTCATCGGCCGCAGCGCCTCGATGGTGTCGTCGTTGTCGTCGTAGCCCTGCGAACCGTCGCCGTAGGTGGCGCAGCTGGAGGCGTAGACCAGCCGGACGCCGTGGCGCACGCAGAACTCGGCGACCTCGCAAGTATAGTGGAAGTTGTTGTCCACCAGGTAACTCGCATCGCGCTCCGTCGTGGAGGAACACGCGCCGAGATGCAGAAACCCTTCGATCTTCGCCCCGGCGAACGCCCCGGCGCGGAGCTTGTCGCGGAACTCGCCCTTTTCGAGGTAGTCCGCGAAGCGCAGCGGCGCGAGGTTCTTCCACTTGTCGGAGTTGCCCAGATGATCGACCACCAGCACGTCGTCGATTCCCGCCTGATTGAGTTCCCACAGCACCGCACTGCCGATCAACCCCGATCCGCCGGTCACGATAAACATCTTTTCACCTCAGAAGTTGACTTGCCGCTTCACTTGTCCCGCCGCAGCGTGCCCGCGCGGGCGTGAGCGGCGAGGCTTTCCATGTTGCCGAAGCGTTCGATGATCCCGGCTTCGCGGGCGATCGCCGAACGCGAATATTTTACGAGACTCGTCCGCCGCATGAAGGTCGCCGTTTCGATGCCGTTGAAGCGCAGCGCGCTCCCGGCGGTCGGCAGCACGTGCGACGGCCCGGCGCAGAAGTCCCCCGCCGATTCCGGGGTCCACTGCCCGAGGAAGATCGCCCCCGCCGCGCGGATGCGCCACGCCGAACGTTCCGGATCCGCCACATGCAGTTCCAGATGCTCGGGCGCGTAATCTCCGGCGATCTTTTCCGCGATCGCGAGCGTCGGCGCCTCGATCAGGAACAGCCCGTCGCGCTCGACCTTTTCGACCGCGGCGAGCTTGGGCAGCGTCTTTTTCTGCCGGTCGAATTCCGCGATCACGCGGTCGATCAGAGAACCGTCCGTCGCCACCAGCACCGACTGTTCCAGCCCGCTGCCGTGTTCCGCCTGACTCAGGAGATCGGCGGCGACGAGTTCCGGATCGGCTCCGGCGTCGGCGAGGACCAGTATTTCGCTCGGGCCCGCCACGAGGTCGATGCCGACTTCGCCGTAGAGCAGCTTCTTCGCCGCCGTCACATAGGCGTTGCCGGGACCGACGATCTTTTCGACCCGCGGGATGCTCTCGGTGCCGAGCGCCAGCGCGGCGACGCCGTAGACGCCGCCGAGCCGGTAGACTTCGGTCACCCCTGCCTGCTTCATCGCGTAGAGCGTCGCGGGATGGAGCGCCTTCGCCGGCGTCGCCGCCGCGATCGACTTCACCCCCGCCGCCCGGGCGATGCCGGCGGTGTGGATCACCGTCGATACGAGCGGCGCCGAGCCGCCCGGTATGTAGACCCCCACCCGGTCGAGCGGAGTGAACTTTTCGCCCACCCGGACCCCCGGGCGCACGGTCGAATACCAGCTGCGCGGCAAGGTGCGCCGGGCGAAATCCCGCACCCGCGCCAGGGCGTCGCGGATCGCCCGCTTGTCGGCGGCGGAAAGTTTCCGGCATGCCGCCCGGATCTCCTCCGGGGCGACCCGGAACTCCTCCGGAGAAAGCGTGACGCCGTCGAATTTGGCGGCATACGCGGCGACCGCCTTGTCGCCGTCGCGCCGGATGGCGGCGATGATCTCCGCCGCCGATCTTTCCGCCTCGGGCGGGTACGCGGGACGACGGTACAGCGCCGCCATCTCGCGCTCGAATTCCGGCGTGCCGTAACGCAGACGTTTCACCGGCTTACCTCGAAAAGTTCGTTGTCGATCAGCCGCGTCGTGCCGAAGAAGACCGCCGCCGCCAGCAGCACCTCCTTCGTGTCGCCGTCGACGGCTTCCAGATCGCCGCTGTCCAACACTTCGAGATAGTCCACCTTGCCGCCCGCGGCGGCGAGGGCGGCCTTGCCCGCGGCGAGGATCTCCGGCGCCGCCGCGATCCCGCGCGCCAAGAGTTCCGACTTGCATTCGAGCAGCGTGTGGTGGATGGCGAGGGCGCGCCGGCGCTCGTCATCCGACAGATAGCGGTTGCGCGAACTCAACGCCAGACCGTCCGCGTCGCGCACGAGCGGCGCCGCGACGATCTCGACCGGGAAGTCCAGATCGCGCACCATCCGCCGGATCACGAACAACTGCTGCGCGTCCTTCAGCCCGAAGACCGCGAGATCCGGTTGGGCTAGCAGGAACAACTTGCTCACCACCGTCGTGACCCCGCGGAAGAAGGTCGGTCGGCTCGCCCCGCAGAGCGGGCGCGACAGCATCGTTTCCTGCACCCACGTCGAAGCGTCGGCAAAGTACATTTCGCCCGGTTCGGGGGCGAAGATCGCGTCCGCGCCGTGCTCGGTGCAGAGTTTGAGGTCGCGCTCGAAGTCGCGCGGATAGCGGTCGAGGTCCTCGGTGGGAGCGAACTGCGTCGGATTCACGAAGATCGATACGATCACGATGTCCGCGCGTTTCCGCGCGATGTCGATCAGCGACGTGTGCCCCGCGTGCAGATAGCCCATCGTCGGCACGAGACCGATGACTTTACCCTGCCGCTTGGCGGCGAGCGCGAACTCCTGCAGCTCGCGCCGGGTTTTGAAGACCGTCATTTCAGCAGCACTCGACCGTCCAGTTGTGGGTGTCTTCGACCTCGCCGTACTGGATGCCGGTCATGCGGTCGTAAAGCTTGCGGAGCACCGGACCGATCTCGGTCAGGTGGTAGTCGTAGACCTTGTCGCCGTCGAAGATCCGGCCGACCGGGGTGATGACCACCGCCGTGCCGCAGGCGGCGACTTCGGTGAAGTCCGCCAGTTCCTCGACGCGCACCTTGCGGCGCTCGACCTTGAGCCCCAGATCGGCGGCGACGGTCATGAGCGACTTGTTGGTGATCGACGGCAGGATCGACTGCGACTCGCTGGTGACGTAGTTGCCGTTCTTGTCGATGGCGAGGAAGTTGCTGGTGCCGAACTCGTCGATGTAGGTGCGCGTCGCCGGGTCGAGGAAGAGCGCCACGGCGCAGTTGTTGTCGTGGGCGTGCTTGCTCGACAGCAGGCTCGCCGCGTAGTTGCCCGCCGCCTTGATGTTGCCGGTGCCGAGCGGCGCGGCGCGGTCGAAGTCGCGGGCGACGAGGGCGTCGACCGGCTTGATGCCGCCCTTGTAGTAGGCGCCGACCGGCATGACCATGATGACGAGCTCATACTCCTTGCTCGGGGCGACGCCGATCTGCGGAGTCGTGCCGAACATCACCGGACGGATGTAGAGGCTGCCGCCCGTCCCGTAGGGGGGCACGTATTCGGCGTTGTCGGCGACGACCGTCTTGACCGCCTCGACGAACTTTTCGACCGGAAACTCCGGCATCAGCAGGCGCCGCGCGGAGCTGTTGAGGCGCTTGCCGTTTTCGTCCGGACGGAACGCGCGCACCTTGCCGTCCTTGCACCGGAACGCCTTGCCGCCCTCGAACGCCGCCTGACCGTAGTGCATCACGTTGGCCGCCACGGAGAGCGTGATGTCGTAACTGCTCGTGAGTTCGCCCTCGCTCCACTTGCCGTCCGCATAGTGGAAGCGGATGTTGCTCTTGGTGGGCATGAACGCGAAGGTGAGCTTTTCCCAATCGATTTTGACCATGATGAAAATATCCTTATATATAAGTGGTTGAAAAATTACGGACTTCTATAATATACTCCGTCAACTTCGCAATTTAAAGGGTGCGCCGACGGTTTTGCCGTAAACCCGCGCCATGAAGCGAAGCCCTGACGAACCTTCATTCATAAAAAAACGACCGACCCTTTCGAGTCGGTCGTATGATTTTTATGGTACACCCAGGGGGGGTCGAACCCTCAACCTTCTGGTCCGTAGCCAGACGCTCTATC
>CACZPY010000331.1 GCA_902783135.1 uncultured bacterium | reverse complement strand
CACCCGGTGTAGAGTTTTTCGTAACGCGCGCACAATTCGCGGATCGGGATCGACAGCGGGCAATCCGGTATCCGCTGACGGTTCGCGATCAATCGGTCGAGTTTCATGAGCCCGGCTTCCTTCGCCCTGCCCCGCATATCCTTCAATGACGGCATGATCTTTCCTTCCGCAATATTTTTTTCATGACCACTGACGGTCGTTGGACCATTCATCGTTCCATTCGTCGGTAGGCGCCCACGCTTCGGGGAACGCCGGATGCAATTGCCGGGCGATCAGCTCCTCGTTAAGCGATTCGATGCCGAGACCGGGCGCATCCGGCACGTCGATGAAGCCGCCGTCGTATTTCAACGCCGGATTCACCAGTTCTCCCCACCACGGGACATCCACCGAGTGCAGTTCCAGCGCCATGAAGTTGCGCGTCGCCGCCGCGACATGCACCGCCGCCAGACACCCGACCGGACTTTCCGCCATGTGCAGATTCATCTGCACCCCGTATTCCTCCGCCAGATCGCCGATCTTCTTGGTCTCCATGATGCCGCCCGCCGTGAGGACATCGGGATGAACCACCGCCAGCGCCCCGGATTCCAGCAGCGGACGGAACGACTCCTTGAGATACATATCCTCGCCGGTGCCGAGCGGGACCGTCGTCGCCGCATGGAGTTGCTTCCACTGGGTGGTGTACTGCCACGGCAGGGCGTCCTCCATCCAAGACAGATGGTACTTTTCGAGCCGCCGCGCCAGCTGGATGCAGTCCTCGAGCGGGATGTGCCCCAGGTGATCGATCGCGACCGGCACCTCGTATCCGACTTCGGCGCGGACCTCCGCCATGTAATTTTCGAGAAAATCCAGTCCCGCCTCCGTGATGTGGATGCCGGTAAAGGGATGCGCCGTATTGAAGAGGTCGTACGCTTCTCCGCGCATGGCTCCCGGATTTATCGACCCGTGCGGAGTTTTGAAGACCTGCTTGTACTCCTTCATGGTGTTGAGGAACCCGAGCGGCGCGCAGAGCGCCCCCGGCACATTCATCAACAGTTCGATACCGAGATCCATTTTGAGGAAGGTGAAGCCGCGCGCCATCCGCTCCTTGAGCGCCTTGCCCATATCGCGGCCGCCGCCCGCGGAGTCGGTGTCGCAGTAGCAGCGGATGCGGTCGCGGAACTTGCCGCCCAAAAGCTGCCAGACGGGAACTCCCCACGCCTTGCCGGCGAGATCCCAGCAGGCGACTTCGATGCCGGAAACGCCTCCCGCCTGCCGCGAATCGCCTCCGAACTGTTTGATCCGGCGGAATATCTTTTCCACGTTGCAGGGGTTCTCGCCGAGGATGCGGCTTTTCAGCATGGCGGCATAGGTGCGGCTCGAAGCGTCGCGCACTTCGCCGTAGCCGATCAGCCCCTGATCGGTGTACAGTTTAAGCCACGTACACCGCTTGGGCGCGCCGTCGATGTCGGCTAAACGGAGGTCGGTGATCTTCAACTTGGACGGATCGATTTTCATGGCATCTCTCCTCGGGTTCCGTGAGTTTTAACAGATTATAGCATATCATCTTGAATTTTGCAATTTTCGTGTTATTTTTCCCATAGATATTAATAATAGATTAATGAATTATCGTTGCCATGTACCAAAAAGTGAAATCCGTGGTGCGCGCGCTCAAGATCATGGAACTGCTGCGCGAGAAGAGCCTCGCCAACGAGTTCGTCTCGCCGCAGGAGGCGGCAAAAGCCGCCGGGATATCCGCGGTGAGCGCCTACAATATCCTCAACACGCTGGCGGAGTGCGGCTATGCCCGACACTCCGGACGCGGCAAATACGAGGAAGGCGGCAAGGAGGTCCCGCCGACGCAGGGGGCGGGGATCATCGCCCGCCTCCGCAAGGCGGCGGAACCGCTTTTGAACGAAGCCGCCGCCTCCGGCAAGGAAAGTTTTCTCCTGGTGACATTGAACAACGGCAAACGGGTGGAACTGTTGCGGATCGGCAGGATCAAGAACTCCCGGGCGGCAGTGTCGGAGGCCAATTCCGAACCCTACGCCATGCGGACGGTGCGGGTGATACTCGCCTGGCTCAGTCCGGCGCAACTGGATTTTTTCATCCGGCGCAACGGATTGCCGTCCGAGGAGGATTGGCCCGAGGCGAACGAAAGCCGCACCGGACTTCTGCGCGAGTTGAAAAACATCCGCGAACGCGGGGGCTGCTGCGACACCCACCTCAAACGCGGGATGACCGCCACTGCCGTACCGATACTGCTGCCGGGCGACGAGGTCGTAGGCTCGCTGGGGTGCTATTCGCCACTCCGAAACACCGACCGAATACGACAGCGCGGCATTTTCCAGCTGCTTCAGGAGATGGCGGCAAAAATCGTACCCCATCCGCTGTTGCGTTAAAGCTCCGCCCTAAAAATCGCCGCGCGATCGGTTCGGATCGGTACCGATTTTCCCGCAGCACTTCAAGCAGGCGATCGATCTCCGAGTCGGTGCCGACGGTGATGCGGAGGAACCGCCCCGTGACCGGCTCGGGAAAGTAGCGGACGATCACCGCATTGCGCCGCAATTCGGAGAAAACGCGTTTTTGAGGAATATAAAACGCCCCGCGCCGGAAATTCCGACGCGGGGCGCGAGTATTGCGACCGGGGCGAGCCCGTCAGCCGAACAGAAGTTCCGCAAGGTGCCGGGCCGACGCGCCGCCCAGTTTCAGCCCCTCGTGGCAATAGTGACAATAACATACCACTTGAAATGAACCGAATTGACGGCAATGCGCCTCCATAAGTTCACGCTGACGCTCCGACGAGTGCGGCATAAACAATCCCGGAGCATTTTCCACAAAACGGCGCGGTGCCAGTTTGAGATTGCGAGGCGGCGCCGGACGATACAGGGATATCCCGCAAAAGCGCGTCCGTTCCCGGGACTCCGCCGGTTCCCTGACGCGGAAATTCATCTTCTCCAACAGTCGGCGAACCGCCAATTGCTCGTCTTTCCGGTCATACGCCCGCCAGCAGTCCTGCACATAGACCGGGGCGCCGTGAAAATCCGGATAAACGAACTCCCGGTCGGAAAGAACAAGTTCCCACAGGGATCTCACTACCACATCCGGCTTGGTCTCCTCCAACACCGCGGAGCAGTTGTGGCAAAGGGAGTACACGGTATCACCGGCGGCAAAATCGCCGCAGTCCGGCAGGGCGCTCCATTCGTCGCGATACGCCTCCGGCATCCGGTCGGTGAACTCCCGAAGTTTGTACCGGGGCACGCAACAACGTACGATGCGGTTCCCGAAGCGCTCCGCGATATAGGCGCGGATCTTCCGACTCAACTCCGGATAACCGACGGTAAATACGCAGCTCGCTATGTAATAGCAATCGCCCATATACGTTCGGTCAGCAATACGCTCCAACGATCCCGGTCAGATGCCGATGGCGTTTTCCAGATAGCTGCGCAGTTGGGTGACATTGACGCGCTGTTGCTGCATGGTGTCGCGGTTGCGGACAGTCACGGCGTTGTCGTTGCACGAATCGAAGTCGAAAGTCACGCAGTACGGCGTACCGATCTCATCCTGACGGCGGTAGCGCTTGCCGATGCTGCCAGTGTCGTCGTACTCGGAGCGGAAGAAGCGGTCGATATCCTTGTAGAGGCTGTACGCCTGCTCCTTGAGCTTCTTCGACTGCGGCAGCACCGCCACTTGGATCGGCGCCACGAGCGGGGGCAGATGGAGCACGACGCGCACGTCTTCGTCCATGCCTTCCTTCTTGGTCGCCGCCTTCTCCTCGTCGTAGGCTCTGCCGAGCAGCGCGAGTATGGTGCGGTCCAAGCCGACGCTGGTCTCGATGCAGGTCGGCATCAGCTTGCGCTGATTGTCGTGGTCGACATACTGCAGATCGACGCCCGAAAACTCGCTGTGGCGGCTCAGATCCCAAGTGCCGCGGTGGTGGACGCCTTCCAGCTCGCCCCAGCCGAAGGGGAACTTGACTTCGATGTCGATGGCGGCCTTGGCGTAGTGGGCGAGCTTTTCGTGCTCGTAGATGCGCATGAAGTCGTCGGTGAAGCCGAGTTTTTCATGGTAATACTTGATGCGCTGCTGCTTCCAGTACTCGAACCACTCCATGCCCTCCTCGCCGTCGCAGAAGAACTCCATCTCCATCTGGGTGAACTCTCTGCTGCGGAAGGTGAAGTTGCGCGGATTGATCTCGTTGCGGAACGCCTTGCCGATCTGCGCGATACCGAAGGGGAGCTTCTGGCGGGTCGCCACGCGGACACTCTGAAAGTCGACGAAGATCGGCTGGCAGGTCTCGGCGCGCAGATACGCCACATGCTCGTCGTCGAAGACGGGGCCGACGAAGGTCTTCATCATCAGATTGAACTCGCGCGGCTCGGTGAGTTCCTTGGAACCGCAGTTGGGGCACGTGGTCGGGTCCTCCATCTGATCGACGCGATAGCGCGATTTGCACTTCTTGCAGTCGGTCATGAGGTCGCTGAACTGATCGAGGTGCCCGGAGGCCTTCCAGATCGTCGGATTGGCGATGATGGTGGAGTCCAAGCCCTCGACGTTGTCGCGGGTCTCGACCATCTCATGCCACCACAGATTTTCGATGGCGCGCTTCATCCGCGACCCGTAGGGGCCGTAATCCCAGAAGCCGTTGAAGCCGCCGTAGATCTCCGAGCTGGGGAAGACGAAGCCGCGGCGCTTGCACAAACTCACGAGTTTATCCATCAATTCGGTGTTGCCGGTGTATTCGGACATTTTTTCTCCTTTATAAGAAGTTGTGTTAAAACGACAAACAGTTGTTTAATATAGCCCGCGGGAGGAGTTTTTACAACCTCGCGCCCCGCATCCCGCTTGTATTTTGAAGCCGCGCGGGGTATTTTATTTTGCAGTACAGCAAAAGATCCATATCGAACCGAACAAACGGATACTTTGGCAAACCGATGCCCGTTACGATATACTTCGCCGCCTCCACGGACTACCGGGATGAACACCTCGCCCCGGCGCTCGACGCGGTGCTGGCACCGCTCGTCGACCGGATCGGCGGCGCTGCAGGCAAACGTTTCATGCTGAAGCCCAATCTGCTCTCGTACCGCAGGAAGGACGACGTTTCCTGTACCCATCCGGCAGTCATCCTCGGCTGCGCGAAATGGTTTTTCGACCACGGCGCGGCGCAGGTGGCGCTGATCGAAAACCCCGGCACGCAGGACGCTCCGTCGATCATCCGGGCGATGGGCATATACGACGAACTTGCCGCCATGGGAGCAACGGTCGCGAACTGCTCGCGCTACGAGACGATCGACCTCGCCCCCGAAGCGAAGTGCCGCCGTATGGAACTGGCGACAGAGTTCCGCGATTTCGACGCAGTGGTGAATATCGCCAAAGCCAAGACCCACGCGATGATGGGTATTACTTTGAGCGTCAAAAACCTTTTCGGGCTCGTCCGGGGCAGCGAACGGCTGGCGTGGCACCTGGCGGCGGGCAAGAGTTATCCGAGGTTTGCGGACATGCTGATCGACATCGCATTGACCGTCAAGCCGCAGATCAACCTCGTCGACGCCGTGGATTGCATGGAGGGCAACGGCCCCGGCAGCGGCGAGCCGACGCACCGGGGATTCCTTGCCGGAGCGGCGACGCCATTTGCGCTCGACACGGTACTGGCGCCGATGCTGGGATATCCGGAATGCCCGCAGCTTTGCGAAATGCGGGAGCGCGGGCTCTGCCCGGAAACGGAAGCGGCAGGAGACATCATCGACTGCCCACCGCTCCGCCCGCCGGAGCGGGAAAACGCCCTCGACATGAGCCGCTACATCCCGCGCTTCGCCGTGCGATGGCTCCAAAAAGCGCTCGTATCGCACCCCGAGGTGAATCCGCGGCGCTGCATCGGCTGCGGAGTCTGCGCGAAGGTCTGTCCGCCCCGGACGCTGGCCATCCGCGAAAAACTCCCGAAGTTCGATTTGAAGACTTGTATCCGTTGCTACTGCTGTCAGGAACACTGCCCGCAGGGGGCGATCACCGTCCACCGAACGCTGATGATGAAGATCTCCGGACGGGTGGAAAGAGTGCTGCGACGCCTCGCCGGATTTTTCAACCGGCGGCGCAGAAAATAACCCGGAAAGGATGAAAAATGAAATTCCGAATGGTTCACAACAACTTCAACGTATTCGACCTCGAAAAGAGCCTCAAATTCTACGCCGACGCTTTCGATATGAAGGAGGTGCGGCGCATCGACGCGAAGGACGGGAGCTTCATCATCGTCTATCTCGAAGACGGCAACAGCGCGCACCAACTGGAGTTGACGTGGATGCGCGATATGGACCGCCCGTACAACTTGGGCGACAACGAATTTCACCTCGCGTTCCGGGTGGACGATTACGAAGCCGCGCACGCACGCCACGCGAAGATGGGATGCATCTGCTACGAAAACCCCAAGATGGGCATCTATTTCGTGACCGACCCCGACGGCTACTGGTTAGAGGTGCTGCCAGAACGACGGTGAATGCGCATGCCAACCGAGGAACAACGATTCAGGCTTTTGCTGATGCTTTTGATGTGCGTGATGACGGTTGTTGCCGCCGGCTGCGGTACAAGTCGTCAAGCGGAGGATCCGCCCGACTTGCAGGAACGGTCTTCGCCCTCCTCAATGCTGACCATAAGATACCTGCAAATCAAGAAAGCGTTGACTCCGCAATAATCAAGTATCCGACGCCTCGTCGCGCTGACACATAAAAACCGCCCGGCGGGGAGGACATCCCGTCGGGCGGTTTAGCTATGCGGTAAAAGGAGTTGCGATTACTCGCCCATTTCCTCCAACGCCGCCTTGCGGCTCAGCCGGATCTTGCCGGACTGGTCGATGTCGATGACCTTCACCGTGACCAGCTGACCCTCTTCGCAGATGTCGGTCACCTTGTTCACGCGGTAGTTCGCCATCTCGGAGATGTGGAGCAGACCGTCCACTCCCGGCATGATCTCGACGAACGCGCCGAAGTCGCGGATCGTGACCACTTTGCCGCGGTAGATCTTGCCGATCTCCGGCTCGGCGGTGCAGGCGAGGACCCGCTGCTTGGCGGCTTCAAGCTGCTCGAGGTTCGACGCCATGATCTTGACGCTGCCGTCCTCGTCGATGTCGATGGAAGCGAGCGTTTCGTCGGTGATGGCGCGGATGTTTTTCCCTCCGGGGCCGATGAGGGCGCCGATCTTCTCGGGATTGATGTGGATGACTTCCAGTCTCGGAGCGCGCGGACTGATCTCGGCGCGCGGCTTGGCGATGCACGCTTCGATCACGTCAAGGATCTTCAACCGCGCGACGCGGTTGCGCTCCATCGCCTCGCAGAGCAGATCGATCGGAATGCCGGGCAGCTTCAAATCGAGCTGGAAGCCGGTGATGCCGTCCCTCGTGCCGCAGACCTTGAAGTCCATGTCGCCGAAGTGGTCCTCGGCGCCGAGGATGTCGGTCAGCAACAGACGTTCGCCGTTGTCGCCCGTGACCAAACCGCAGGAGATGCCCGCGACCGGCGCGGAGATCGGCACGCCCGCGTCCATCAGCGCCAGCGTCGCTCCGCACACGGAAGCCATCGACGTCGAACCGTTGGAGCTCATGATCTCGGAGACGCAGCGCACCACATAGGGGAAATCCTTGGGCACGACCTTGGAGACCGAACGCTCGGCCAAGTTGCCGTGACCGATCTCGCGGCGGCCGGGACCGGCGATGCGCCCGACTTCGCCGACGCT
>CACZPY010000330.1 GCA_902783135.1 uncultured bacterium | reverse complement strand
ATCGCCATCATCGCGCACGTCGACCACGGCAAGACCACGCTGGTCGACCAGATCATGCGCCAGTCCAAAATGTTCCGCGACAACGAGGTCGTACAGGATTGCTTCCTCGACAGCAACGACCTCGAGCGCGAACGCGGCATCACCATCCTCGCCAAGAACATCAGTGTCAATTACAAGGGGGTCAAGATCAATCTGATCGACACCCCGGGACACAGCGACTTCGGCGGACAGGTCGAGCGGGTGCTGAAACTCGCCGACGGCGTGCTGCTTCTGGTCGACGCCGCCGAGGGGCCGATGCCCCAGACGCGCTTCGTGCTCGACAAGGCGCTTAAACTGCATCTGCGCCCCGTGGTGGTCATCAACAAGATCGACAAGCCCGACGCCCGTCCGCAGGTGGTCCAGGGCAAGGTCTTCGACCTCTTCTGCGAACTCGACGCCGACGACGATCTGCTCGACTTCCCGACCCTCTACGCCAGCGGCCGCGACGGCTGGGCGGTCAAAAACCTCGGCGATCCGCGCGACTCGATCACGCCGCTCTTGGACGCGATCATCGAATACGTCCCCGCGCCCGAAATGCGCGAAGGTCCGGTGCAGGCGCAGATCGCCACGCTCGACTACTCGAACTTCGTCGGTCGCATCGGCATCGGCCGGGTCTACCGCGGCACGCTCGATCTGAAGCACCCGCTGACCATCGTCAAGCGCGACGGACGCGAAGAACCCGCCGCCGTCAAACAGCTCTTCACCTTCGAGGGGCTGGGGCGCAGCGAGACCGACACCGTCGGCTGCGGCGACCTCTGCGCCATCGTCGGCATCCCCGACATCGACATCTCGGACACCATCTGCGACGCCGAACATCCCGAAGCGATGCCCCCCATCGCCATCGACGAGCCGACGATCTCGATGGTCTTCCGGATCAACGACTCGCCCTTCTTCGGCAAGGAGGGCAAATTCGTCAGCAGCCGTCAGCTGCGCGAACGGCTCTTCAAGGAGACCGAACGCGACGTGGCGCTGCGTGTCGAAGAACTTTCCGGCGACGCCTTCAAGGTCTCCGGGCGCGGCGTGCTGCACCTCGCCATCCTGATCGAAACGATGCGCCGCGAGGGCTACGAGCTCGCCGTCGCCAAACCGCAGGTGATCTGCAAGGAGATCGACGGCGTCAAGAACGAGCCGATCGAGCGGTTGAGCGTCGACGTGCCCAACGACTTCGCGGGGCGCATCATCGAGCTTGTGGGGTTGCGCCACGGCGAACTCATCCAGATGGAGTCGCGCGGCGACCGCCAGCTGATCGAATTCTTCATTCCGACCCGCGGCATCATCGGCCTCCGGAGCCGCTGCCTCACCGCCAGTCAGGGCGAGGCGGTCATCAACCACCTCTACGACCACTACGAACCCTTCAAGGGGCCGATCCCCTCGCGGGTCAACGGTTCGCTGGTCAGCATGGGGCAGGGCAAGGCGATCCCCTTTGCGATCGACGGACTGCAGCTGCGCGGTGAATTCTTCATCGATCCCGGCGTCGACACCTACGAGGGCATGATCGTCGGCGAACACTGCAAGGAAGGCGACCTCGTCGTCAATCTGCAGCGCGCGAAGCAGCTCACCAACCTCCGCGCCGCCGGCAGCGACCGCAACCTCAAGATCGCTCCGGCCCGCAAGATGTCGCTCGAACAGGCGCTCGAATACATCGAGAACGATGAACTCGTCGAAGTGACGCCGCTCAACATCCGGCTGCGCAAGAAACTCCTGACCGAGCTGGAGCGCCGCCGCCAGCGCATCCATGGCTCCGAAGACGAGCAGTGACCGCGCCCCGGAGGCGGCGGAGAAGTCGCGCATCGCCGAGGTCGAGGCGGAACGCTTCGCCTACGGCGGCGAATGTGTGACCCGCCTCGCCGACGGCAAACTCTGTTTCGTGCGCGGCGCCATCCCGGGCGAAAGGCTCCGGATCGCCGTCACCGCGGAGAAGCCCCGCTTCGCCCGCGGACGCCTGCGCGAAGTGCTCCGTCCCGCCGCCGGGCGGCAGCTGCCGGAGTGTCCGCGTTTCGGCGAGTGTCCGGGGTGTTCCTATCTCCACATCGGATACCCCGACGAAGTCGCCGCCAAAGCGCGGCAGTTCGCGGACTTTCTGCTCCGCGGCCGCCTCGCCGCCCCGGAAGCGCTGCGGCCCCCCTTCCCTTCGCCGCGGCGTTT
>CACZPY010000329.1 GCA_902783135.1 uncultured bacterium | reverse complement strand
CTCAAAACCGTGCCGCTGTATTCCATTGTCGTTCCCTATATTATGGTTTATCCCAAACCCAATACCGTTGATGCGAAGCATACACGGGATATTATGACACCAAAATACCGAAAAAGCAAATCCGCAACGCCGATTATCCGGTTTTTTCTCTCCGGATCGATCAGTCGGTCACCAGCTTGCGCTTCTGCCACGGACAGAACAGATAGTAGAAGAGTCCCGGCAGCGCCATCCCGTACGAGGCGAGCCCGTAACCGAGGATGTAGCCGAACAGCTCCCGCTCCGGCGTGCCGCTGAAGATCACCCCGCCGAAGAGCCAGCTCAACAATATCCGCAGCAGAAACGCATCCAGCATCGCAAAGATGAAGGCGAGCCATACGTTGCCGATCCCGTGGACGAACGCGGTCGTCCCTCGCGTCAGCACCAACGCCGGAAACTGCCACAGTATCGCGCTCACGAAGACCGGCGCCAGATCCAGCACCCGCGCCTCCGAGACGAAACAGCCGAACATCTGCCGGGGAAACCAGAGCAGCAGCAGCGTGTAGAGCGCGTACATCGCCGCGCTGATCAGCCACGCGTAACGGACCGTGGCGCGGATGCGGTTGTATTTGCGCGCGCCGTAGTTCTGACCGATGATCCCCGACGCCCCGGTGAGGATGCCGGCGGAGATGTTGGCGACCGTGCTGTCGCAGCGCAGCCCCACTCCGAACGCCGCCGCGTATTCGACCCCGAGCGCATTCACCCGCGCATGTACGAAGAGCATCGAAAAGTGGATCATCCCGTAGCGGATCGCGAACGGGATGCCGAGTTTAAGTATTCCCAACGCCACCTTGCCGTCGATGCGCCAGCTGTTCCACCGGAAGTCGAAGCCGAAATCCCGCCGCCGCGTGTAGAGATACGCCCACGATACGACGAACTTCGCGCACTGGGCGATCACCGTCGCCAGCGCGGCGCCGAAGACTCCCATGCCCAGATACTTGACGAACCAGATGTCCAGCACCAGATTGGTCACCGAACTCAGCACGATGAACGCCAGCGGGTGGCGCGAATCGCCCAATCCCCGCATCGCCGCCGCGAACATCCCGTAGCCGAAGGTGAAAAACAGCCCCAGACTGTTGACCCGCATGTAGGTCTTCGCGTATTCCAGCGACTCCGGAGGCGTGTTCAAAAGTTCGAGACACGGCGCCGCCGTGACTATCACCATGAGCGCAATGACTACGCCCAACAGTATCTTCAGCGCGAAGAAACTGCCGAGCACCGTGTTCAGCCGCTCCCGCCGGCCGCTGCCCAGCAGCTGCGATATGTAGATCTGACCGCCCGAGGAAAGCCCGGTGCAGGCGAGGCTCAGCATCGTGATGATCTGCGAGGATACCGACACCCCCACCAGTCCGTCGTGCCCGACATACTGGCCGACCACGATCATGTCGACCACCGAGTATATCACCTGCAGCGCGTTGGAGATCATGAACGGAATCGAAAAACGCAGCAGATTGCCGAACAACGGTCCCTTCGTGTAGTCGTTGATGATGGCCGATCCGCCGTGCATGTTTCCCTCTGCCCCGAATATCCCGATATGAACGTATTTTATAATATACTTCCGTTTGAGCTTCCGCGCAACCCGCGCCCGCGCAGCCCGCGCGCGCAAAAAGAGACCCCGCGCCGTCCGGAGCGGGCGGTGCGGGGCAAGTGTGCGGTGCCGTCGCCGTTCAGAGCACGGCGCGGATCTCGGTCGCGGGATCGCCGAGACGGTAGACGATCCGGCTCGCCAGTTCCACCGATGCGATCGCGCGCCGGTAGGACGCGGGGATGCGCTTCAGATTGGTGCGGAAGCGCCGCGAGAAGATCCGGGGCAGATGCGAAAGGATCAGCTCGTCGGTGACGTACTGCGGATTATCCTCCAGGAACTTGCGCAGTTCCCGGTTCTTGGCGTTGATCGCGCCGCTCAGCTCCTCGGTGAGTTCGGTCATCGGCTTGCCGCCGGGGACGAAGTGGGCGAAGAGCCACTCCGCCTCGTCGTCGGCGCGGCGGCGCAGAATGTCCATGACCTCGCGGACCAGCGTGGTCTTGACCGAGTGGAAATCCTTTTCGTCAAGGATGATGCCGCTCAAGATCTCGTAGCTCGACGTGATGACGCCGCACTTGTTGGCGGAGGCGTCCTTGACGATCACGACGCCGAGTTTCTGCAGCTCCAGCCGCGCTTCCGGCGAGATGAAGGAGTTCGCGCCTTCGACGATCGCCCGCGAGGACGGCACGCCGTTCGGCGCGTAGGCGGGCACGTTGGCGGGCGTGATCGTCCGCGGACGGCCGCCGCAGGGGATGAAGACATCCGCCTTGTGGCAGATGTTGTTCTGGAACAGGTACATGAACTCGTCGCGGTCGATCTCGCGGTCGATCAGCTTGCCGTGCTGGATCGTCGCCATCCGGAAGACGTCGCCCGCATCGGTGCGCCGCGGACGGTTGAAGATCATGTACGCGCCTTCGCCCTTGAGCTTTTCGGGATTGAAGGAGTCCAGATTGGCGGTGTGGACCAGCCGCGAAAGTTCGAGCCGGTCGATGCCCGCGGGATCGTAGACGGCGGCGGGACCGTCGGTCACGGCGACGATCTTCAGCCCGGGCATCAGGTACTTGCCCGCCTCGTCGCGGGCGTTGAGCAGCTTGATCTCGTTGCCGGCGACGTCGCCGAAGGGTCCGCCCGAGACCTTCACCGTGAACTCGTCCGCGGCGGGATCAATGCCGAGGTACTTCAAGGTGCGCAACAGATAGCGGTGCACGCCGTAGCTGGTGACGCCGTAGAACTTGTGGTTGATGCCGGTGTCGCTCTTGCCGGAGATGATGCCGGCACCGAGGACGTAGCCCTTTTCCACCGCGCGGCGGCCCATCCACTCGATCATGTCGTCGAACATGTTTTCGTCCGGACCGATCTCGATGATCTCCTCTTCGCCGGTGAAGTCCACGATCGACTTGTCGCGGAGTTTGCCCTTGTCGTCGCAGTTGATCAGCGACAGGAACGCGTCGAATATGCCTCGCTGCGCCGCCCACAGCACGGGCTTGAGTTCGCCCTCGCCGGTGAATTTGAGCAGCGTCAGCATCTTGGAGCCGCCTTCGTAGATGTCCTTGTTCTTCTTGTGCTGGGTGTTGGCGAGCACGAAGCACTCGCGGAACGCCTCGCAGCGCGCGTATTCGTAGGAGTCGCCGAGTTCGAGCGGATTATCCTCCATGCGCGGCACCACCGTGCGCCAGCCGCCGCGGGCGATCTCGTCGAAGCGGATCTGGAAGCCGAACGCCTCGCGCCGCCAGAAGAAGAAGACCCCGTAGGGGCGCTCCGGCGGGAAACTCGCCGCGTAGGCGGGCGAAAGTTTCTCGTAGTCGCTCATGAAGACGGCGTCCAGGCGGAACGCCAGCGCGCTCTTGCCGGTCGAATAATAGTTGCTCTTCAGCACCCGTTCGAGGAACCCGAGCACCGCGCCGAGCACCGTGCGCACCCGCTGGTCCTTCTCGGCGACGCCGCTGTTGACCTGCGCGATCTCGCGACGGATCCGCGCGAAGGTGGCGGCGGTCTTTTTCGGGTCGGCGGGACCCGCCGGATCGAAACGCTCCTCGAAGGCGTTGCACATCTTCTTGAGGATCGCGGGATAGCTCGCCATGAAGCGCCGGATATCCGCCGAATTGTAGGCGTTGCGGTCGACGAACGCCAGCTGCGAATGCACGAACTCCGCCGCCGCCCGCATCAGATTGACCGAGGCGATGCAGAAACCGTGACGATTGCTCAACTCCTCCTCGAAGTAGTCGGCGTTGGGGCTCCACGACAGTTCGTTGAGTTCCCGCTCCAGCTTGGCGAGCGCCGCGGGCGATCCGGCGCCGCGGCGCACCGGCACCACGTAGAACGTATTGATGCGCACCGCCTTGCGGTAGAAATCGGCGCCGTCCTTATCCGCGCGGGTGAATTCGCGCAGATACGAACGCTCGACCCGGAAACCGCTGGTCTCCAGGACGCCGATCGTGCGGCCGAAAAGACCTTCCTCGCGGGCGACGCTCGCCACCGCGAACGCGATCTGGAAGCCCTTGTCGCGCGGCTCGATCCGCACCACCGAGGAGTCGCACCCCTCGACCCGCAGCACCATCTCGATACGCGAGGCGATACGCGCGGCGTCCAGGTCGCCGACTTCGCTCCAGTTGATCCGCGACACCGCCGAATCGAAGCCCGCCGGGATCCGGCCGTAAAGCTTGCGGTACGCGGTCTTGAGTTCTTCCGCCGAGCATGACGGCGCCGCCTCGCGGCGCGCGCTGCCCTTGGTGACCTGCTCGATGACGAGCACCTTGCCGTCCGGCAGCGGACTGGATTCGTGCACCACCAGGCGCAGGATCCGCTTGCCCGCCATCATCTTGCTGACCGCCAGCGGGTTGAGTTCGTCGCTCTTGATATAGACCATCAGCTGCGAATCGGCACGCTCCAGACGCTGCAGCCCCGACTTGTGCTCGATATCCAGCATCAGCGGCAGGATGTCCTGAAGTTCCTCCGCGGAGACGCTCTTGAAGAAATACGGCGGCATCAGCTGTTCCAAGGTCTGATAACAGGCCTTCAACTTGGCGGTCTGCGCCTCCAACAAGCTGCCGATGGAAATCTGACTCATCTCGAATATCTCCTTTCTTGACCCGCGCAGTCACCCGAAGTGACCGCGTGAAAATAATTTGCGCCCTGTTTTTATATTATAATAAACATTGCTCCTTTGTCAAATCCGGCGTGGAACTTTTTATGACAAAAGTATAATTTTTCACATTATGATACTGTACGGTTTCGCTTTCGCCTTGCATCCGCGCCGTTTTGATGCGCCGCCGCACCGCCGGCGCCTCGTCGCGCCGGAAAGTTCCTGTCGTCAGCGGCGCGGCGGCTTGGGCAGCGTCATCGCGAAGAGCGTGTTGCAGACCGCCATCACCGCCGCGAACGAAAACAGCCACTCGACCCCGAAACTCTTCCAAACCCAGCCGCCGAGCGGCGCCACCGCGATCGAGATCAGGTGGTTGATCGACAGCCCGGTCGAAAAGGTCGCCGTGATCTCGTCGGGGTTCGCCGCCAGATCGCGGACGTAGATGCCGGTCGCCATGCTCGTCGTGCTGATCACCGCGTCGAAGAGAAAGTTCACGCACACCAACGCCAGCGCCGCGGCGGGCGCGAAGATCCTGCCCGCGAAGCCGTACATGAGGCAGACGAAAAACAAAACCACCGTGTCCCAAATCATCACGTTCCGGTAGCCCCAGCGGTCGCAGAGTTTGCCGATCTGCGGCGCGGCGAAGATGTTGACCGCCGCGCACACGCCGAAGAGCAGCGCCATCGACGCGGTCGAAAAACCGTACTCTTTGATGATCACATACGGCGCGAAAGTGAGGAATATCTGCTTGCGCGCCCCGTAAAACAGCTCCAGCGCGTAAAACTTCGAGAATTTGCGGTCGAAGCAGAGCCGGGGACGCTTCGTCGGAATGTTGGGCGCGTTTCGCGAAAAAGTGCTCGCCACGCTCACCAGCATCAGAAGCGCGATCAGCAGCCACACCGTGTCGAAGAGCGCCGTTTCGCCGATCCCAAAGAACCGCCGCCCCAGAAAGAAGATCAGCATCACGATCCCGCTGCCCGCCACCATGCCGAAGTTGTGACACCCGGTCAGCAGCCCCAGCGACCGCCCCGCGCACTCCGGTTTCGCCACCTGCATCGCGATCGTCGACCGCACCGGCAGCACCAGGTGTTCGCCGGTGCTCCACAACATGATGACCAGCGTCACCGCCAGCTTGCCGACGGCGAAGCGCTCGAGCGGTATGACGAGCAGCGCCGCTCCGATCATCGAGATCAGGGTGCCGAGGCGCATTATCTTCCAGTCGCTCAGCTTATGGAGCAGTGCCAGCAGAAACACGAGCATCAAACCGGGAAACTCGCGGAAAAATTCCAGAACCCCCCGGTCGAGGCTGTCCATGCCGTATATTTCGGAGAGAAAATTGTTCATCGTCGCCTGGAAACAGCCGACGCCCACCCCCCAGACCAGGATGCTCGTGAAAAACGCCCGCGCCCCCGCGCCGGTTCTGAAAGTATCACGTATCTCCAATGTTTTCATCATCCTGTACCGTGATTCAATGGTTTCGCCGCCGACCGCGAATAAGCGCGGTGAGACCGGCAGGACAAGTAAGACCATTGGGACGATCCGTGGCTGGAAACCGAATACCGGCGTTTGCGGTAAGACACGGCAAACAAATCACCGGTCGCAATTGTCCCAATCGTCCCACTGTTTGTTTTTTCATGTGTTTCGCGGTTTCAAAAAACCCCGCTTCGACCGCGGGCTTGCGCCGCGAATTGCCGCTTTCACCCTTCCGCGACCGATAACCGGCAACCGATAACCGTAAACCCTATTTCCACAATTCTCCGGCGAGGTAGGCGGCGACCGCCGCGTCCGGCGCGAGCTTCACCCCCGACACCAGCGCCACGCCGGACTCCGCCAGCGCCGCTTCGACCGCGGGATGCGCTTTCGAAACGAGCAGAACGTCCACCTCCAGCCCGACCAACTGGCGAGCCAGCGCCGCGGCGCCGCCGGGCATCACGACCACCTCCTGACGCTCCTTGACGCTGCCGCCTTCGATCCGGAAGGTCGCGAAGCGCCCGAAATCCTCTCCGCCGACGGCGGCCGCCACGATCATAGGGTCGTTCCTCCGTTGTTCACCACACCAGCGCGACGATACCCGGCAGCACCAGCACCAGTGCGATCACGATCCAGACGATCCGCCGCCGCAGAAAGTAGTTCCGCGGAAATTCGCTGCCGGGAGCCACCGCGCGGTCGTTCAGCCGCCCGAAGCTGCCGGTCCTGGCGTAGCGTTTGGCGCTGCCGCCCCGGCGTATGGATGCGCTCATGACACAGCTGCCCCTTGTTTTATCTGCCGCCCGGGATGAAACACTCCCGTCCGGTCAGCGCGGCGATCGTCTCGGTGAGGATGCCCACCGCCGCCTCCGCGTCCCGCAGGTCGCACATTTCCACCATCGAATGCATGTAGCGGTTCGGGATGCTCAACAGCGCCGTCGCCACCCCCGCCCGCGTCAGCTGGATGCACGCGGTGTCGGTGCCGCCCGTCGCCCGGTGCGCCGCCGACTCCTGATACGCGAACTTGTGCGCCTTCGCCGCCTTGCGGAGCAATTCGCCCAGCACCGGATTGTTGTCGCAGCTGCGGTTCAGGATCGGTCCGCCGCCGAGCGAGGCGTCGCCCCACTGCTTCTTCGGGATGTCCGGCAGATCCGTCGCGAAGCCCACGTCGATGCCGAAGCCGACGGCGGGATCCACGCCGAAGGCGCTGGCGTGCGCGCCGCGCAGACCGACCTCCTCCTGCACCGTGCCGACGCCGTAGACGCCGATCTTCACGCCGCGTTTGGATAGTTCGCGCATCGTTTCCGCCACCACGAACGCGCCGATCTTGTCGTCGGTGCCCTTGCTGACGAAGCGGGTTTTGTTCAGCATCCGGAAGTTCGCCCGCATCGCCACGTAGTCGCCGACCGAAACGGATCTTTCCGCCTCCGCCCGGCTCGACGCGCCGATGTCGATCCACATGTCGGAAAGCTCCACCGCCTGATCGCGTTCGGCGGGCTTCAACAGATGGATCGGCTTCTTGCCGATCACCCCCGGCACCCGGCCCTTCGGCGTGATGATGTCCACCTCGCTCGCGGGTATGTTCAGCTTGTCGATGCCGCCGTTCTGCCGGAAGTACAGCAGACCTTCCTCCGAGATGTAGACGATCTGAAACCCGATCTCGTCGTAGTGCCCCGCCAGCATCACCCGGAACTTCGCGCCGGGATTCAATACCGCGATGCTGTTGCCCATCACGTCGCCGCGGACTTCGTCGCAGTACGGCGCCAGATACTCGCGGAAACACTTCGCCGCCTCCACCTCGTACCCCGAGGGGCTGGCACAGTTCATGAACCGTTCCAGAAACTTCAGACTTTCCCTGCCGAACATATTGCCTTTTCCTTGTTTGTGGCCTTAAATCCTTTTCGTTTTTTCCAGCAGTCCGCCGACGAGCTCGTCATCGGTCGTCCGGGGGCGCCAGTGGGTGACTTTTCCCCCCGACACCACGATCTCGGCGGGCATGGTGCGCAGATTGTAGACGCCGCCCATCGAGTAGCAGTACGCCCCCGCGTTGGCGATGGCGAGCACGTCGTACTCGCGGATCTCGGGCAGCATCCGCTGTTCGGCGAAGCGGTCGCCGGTTTCGCAGATGTTGCCGCAGACGTCGTAGCACTTTTCCTCCCCGTCCGGGTTGCTCAAATTGAGGATATGGTGGTACGCGCCGTAGAGCACCGGCCGGATCAGCTGCGGGAATCCCGAATCGCAGCCCGCGATCACCCGCGTGCGGTTGAATTTCAACGTGTTGACGGCGGTGAGCAGATATCCGCACTCGGCGACGAGGTACTTGCCCGGCTCGAAGAGCAGTTTCAGTTCCCGGCCGTAACTGCGGCAGTGCTCGGAAAAGAGCTTCGCGATCTCGGCGCCCATCGCCACGTAGTCGATGCGCGCTTCGTCCGGCTTGTACGGCACCTTGAAGCCGCCGCCGAAGTCCATGAACTCGAGTTCCGGGAAGTTTTCATTTGTGGCGATCGCCATCAGGTTCTTCATGCTCTGGTAGACCGACTCCGCTTTCTGGAGACCGCTGCCGGTGTGGCTGTGCAGACCCACGACGTGCAGACCGCCCTCGCGGACGATCCGCTTCACTTCGTCCACCTTGTCGAGCAGTATCCCGAACTTCGCCAGATCGCCGCCCGTCATGGTGTTTTTGCTGTCGCCGTCGACGACGTCGGGGTTGAAGCGCAGGCAGAGCCGCGCCCCCGGGTGCTTCTTCGCGAGTTTCCCGAGGCGCGACAGCGATCCCACGTTCATGATCACCCCGCTGCCGAAGACCCGTTCGAACTCCGCGTCGGTCATGTTGTTGGCGGTGTAGATGATGCTCTCTTTTTTGAAGCCGAGCCGCAGCGCCAGCTCCACTTCGGCGGGGCTGACGGCGTCGATGCCGCAGCCTTCGTCGCGGAGCGCTTCAAGGATGCCGAGCTGGTAGTTCGCCTT
>CACZPY010000328.1 GCA_902783135.1 uncultured bacterium | reverse complement strand
GGTAGTTCGCCTTGAGCGCGTAGTGGATCTCCAGCTTCGGATACGGGATGAAGCGGAAGAGGTCGCGGTAGCGTTCGCGCACCAGATCGGCGTCGTAGACGAAGAGCGGAGTGCCGTACTTTTCGGAAAAGTTCAAGAGTTGTTCGCGATTCAGCATTTTTTCAGACCCGATAAGAATTTGCGTATGCGGACGAGCGCCTCGTTGAGGTCGTCGCGTCCGGTGGCGTAACAGCAGCGGACGAAGCCTTCGCCGCCGGCGCCGAACGCCGTTCCCGGCACCACCGCCACGCGCTGCTGCTCCAAAAGTTTGCGGGCGAACTCCTCGCTGGAAAGCCCGGTAGATTCTACCGACGGAAAAGCGTAGAACGCCCCCTGAGGCAGGCGGCATTTCAAGCCCGCCGCGTTGAGTCCCGCGACGAAGAAGTCCCGCCGTTCGCGGTAACTTTCGCGCATTTTCAGCATCGCTTCGCCGCCGTTTTTGAGCGCGTCCAGCGCCGCTTCCTGCGCCACGGTCGGCGCGCACATGATCGCGTACTGGTGGATGCGCATCATCGCGTCGGTGAGCGGCGCCGGAGCGCAGGCGAAGCCCACGCGCCAGCCCGTCATTGCGAACGCCTTGGAAAATCCGTGCAGAAAGATGCACCGTTCCTTCATGCCGGGCAGCGACGCGATCGAGACGTGTTCGCCGTCGAAGGAAAGTTCCGAGTAGATCTCGTCGGTCAGCACCAAAAGATCGTGCTTTTTCGCCAGCGCGGCAAGCTTTTCGAGCTTGTCGTGCGGCATCTCCGCCCCGGTCGGATTGCAGGGGAAGTTCAGGATCAGCGCCTTGGTGCGCGGAGTTATCTTCTTCGCCACCTCCGCCGGATCGAGCGCGAAACCGTTTTTCTCTCTGGTCGTGACCGGGACCGGCACGCCGTGCGCCATCCGGATCTCCGCCGGGTACGACACATAGCAGGGTTCGCTGTAGATCACTTCGTCGCCCGGATCTATCACCGCCCGCAGCGCCAGATCGACCGCCTCGCTGACCCCCACCGTCACGATGCACTCGTGCTGAAAGTCGTATTCGGCGCCGTAGTTGCTGCGCACATACGCGCAGATCGCCTTGCGCAGTTTCGGCATGCCGAGGTTCGAGGTGTACGACGTGTGCCCGTGTTCGAGCGAGTATATGCCGCTTTCGCGGATGCTCCAGGGGGTGGTGAAATCCGGTTCGCCCACGCCGAGGCTGATCACGTCGTCCATCGTGTTGACGAGGTCGAAGAACGCCCGGATGCCGCTGCGCGGCAGCGTCGAAATATGTTCCGCCACGAAGCGGTCAGAAACAGATCTTGAGTCTTTCATATTCTTCGTCATTCTGCATCACCCTGCCGGATTCCTTGTACTTCTTGAGGATGAACCCCGTCGACGTCGACAGCACCCCGTCGATGGTGGCGAGTTTTTCCGACACGAAGTTCGCCACCTTGGCGAGCGAAGAACCCTCCACCGTCAGCAGCAGATCGAAGCCGCCGGAAATGAGCATCACGTCCGTGACCTCCGGGTATTTGGCGATCCGCCGCGCCACTTCGTCGAAACCGCCCTCCCGCTTCGGGGTGACGCGCACTTCGATCAGCGCCTTGACCCGCGTTTCGTCCAGAGCGCGGTCGTCGAGTATCGCCGTATAGCCGCGGATGATCCCCTTCTTTTCCAGACTCGCGATCGCCTTTTTGACTTTAGTTTCGGTGCAGCCGCAGCGCTGCGCCAGTTCGGCGGAACTCAGCCGCGCGTTTTCGCACAAGAGTTCGATGATCTTCTTTTCCATGATGACAAATACTTTATGTAAGTGATATTGGAGTATTCCTTACGGGAACGATTCCGCCGCGTCGGGGTCAGATCCGCTTCACCAGCGCGGTGAACAGCATGCAGACCGGAGCGACGTAGATGAAACTGTCCAGAACGTCCAGCGCTCCGCCCATGCCGGGTATCCAGCTGCCGGAATCCTTGACGCCGCACTTGCGCTTGAGCGCCGATTCGGTGAGGTCGCCCGCGATGCTCGCCACCGCGAGCACCACTCCGAACGCCACGAACTTCCACAGCCGCAGATTGCCCATCCACACTTCGAAGTTCCACTCCGGGAAGCAGCGGTACAGACACCACGCGACCGCCACCGACAGCAGGATGCCGCCCGCCACGCCTTCCCACGACTTCTTCGGACTGATCGACGGACAGAGCTTGTGGTTTCCGCCCGGCAGCAATTTCGACGACAGCATGCCGAAGATGTACCCGCCCGTATCCATCGCCTTGGTGACCAATATCACGAAAAGCAGGAATTTCTGCTCCGGAAAGTACAACGAAGCCACCAATCCGAAAGGTATCACCGTGATCAGCACCGCGCCGACGGTCGTGAAGATCCGCTTAACCGCCTGCTCGCGGCCGAACAGTATCAGCACCCACGGCAGCAGCGACAGCGGTATCACCGACCGCGCGAGGTCCCATCCCTGCACCGTCATCACCGTCAACGCGATCAGCATCAGCACCGACAGCACCGCCGACAGCACCGGATAATTTTCGATGCCGGCGCAATCCATCATCCGCGCGCACTCGTAGGTGGCGAGGCCGATCATGATCAGCGCGCAGATGAAGAACACTCCTCCGCCCACCATCGGCGGCGAAAAGAATATCACCGCAAGCAGCCCCAACAGCAGCGGAAAACTTATGGCGCGCCACTTCAACATATCTATTTATCTCCCTTCCGGAAACATCTGGTCTTCCACTTCGGAACAGAAAGCGTGATACAAAGGCAGATGCAGTTCCTGGATCAGATAAGTTTCGCTCTCATCGACCGCGATGACGGTATCCGCGTATTTTTCGCAGACTCCGTGACGGTTGCCGGTCAGGAGAAAGCTTTTCACCCCGCGAACGCGCGCCGCCATCAGCGCCGCCCGGATGTTCTTCGCTCCGCCTCCGGTGGAAATACCCAAGAATACGTCCCCCGGACGAGAGAGCGCCCACAATTGCTGCGCGTAGACCAGATCCGCATCCACATCGTTCATGAACGCCGTGCAGAACCCGGGATGCGACAGCAGCGACACCGCCCGCAGTCCCCCTTGAAGTTTGCCGGCGCAATCTGCTCCCTCGGCTCCGAAAAGACGGACGAATTTCTCCTGTTCGGCTCCCGGAAGTTCGCGTTTCTGCATGAATCCCTTGAGCAGTTCGCCGCAGATATGGTCGCTGTCGGCTCCGCTGCCGCCGTTGCCAGCCACGAAAAAACTCCCGCCGGACCGGAAACACTCCACCGTCGCCGCGATCAGTTTACGCAGCGACACCGCCGCTTCCGCCAATTCCGGATGTCTCGTGACAAGTTTTTCCACTCTGTCCATTTGAAATTACTCCTCTTTCGATATATCTTATTTTAAGATAACCACCGTTCGGCGCTTTTTCAAGAAAAAGAGCGAAAATGATGCGGGGTACGACAGCGATCTTCCGGTATGCCGGACATCCTGTCAACAACGTTGTCAACAACGTGTTCACGGCATTGTGAAGAAGTGTTGAAAAGTCCGATGTTCAACAGAACCTATCAGGCTTTCAACAACGTTCTCAACAAGCGTCGTATATCATAAGTTGATGGCATTTAACGAGTTATAAAATCAATTAACAAGCGTGCGGTGCTCTTATACTACTATATGTAAAATATGAATATAGTATTGAAAGAGCGGTCCCGGGATCGCCGGACGGCGCCGGGAACCAAGATGTAAAACAACCTTATTCGGAGCTACAATACGGAGGAGATCATGAAATTCACCGTCAATCGCGAAAAATTTCAGAAGGCGCTGCAGCGCGTGGGCAGCATCATCGGGGCGCGTTCCATGCTTCCTTTGCTCGGAAACGTGCTGATAGAAGCCAATGAAGGCGGATTGACCCTCAGCACCACCGATCTCGACATCCGCATCACGACCGGAGTCGAAGCGGAGGTGGCGGAAGCCGGACGCAGTACGGTTCCGGCGCGTCGTTTGACCTCTCTCGTGGCGAGTTTTTCCGCCGATCAGATCGAAATATCGGTGGATGACAAGGATCATTTCAGGATCAGCTGCGGTACCGGACGCTTCACGCTGCTGGGTCTTCCCGCCGCCGATTTCCCGGAACCGGCGCAGTTCGACGGCATTCGCGAGCTCAAACTCAAGGAAAGCGAATTCAAGCGTATGATCACCGCCATCGGATACGCCGTCAGCGCCGACGATTCGCGCAAGGTGCTGACCGGGGTGCTGATGAACTGTCACGATTCCATTTTGACCATGGTCGCCACCGACGGCAAGCGGATGGCGATGCAGGAGCGCGCTCCCGAGACTTTCACCGGCGAAGACGGCGACGCGATCGTTCCGCTGAAGGCGGTCAACGAGACCAAGCGGCTGCTGGAAGGCAGCGAACCCGTCAGCATCGTATTCGGCGAACGGCAGTGCCAGTTCAAGGGGACGAATTTCGAACTCACCACCAAGCTGATCGAAGGTAATTACCCGAATTTCCGTCAGGTGATCCCGACGGCGTGCAAGCGTGAGATCGAGATACCGGTGGAACCGTTCCTGAAGAAGATCGAAACGGTGTCGCTCTTGCTTTCCGAATCCAGCAGTTACATCATATTGAACTTCGAGCCGGGAAAGTTGAGCATTCAGGGTTCGAGCAGCGAATTCGGAGAAGGCAGCGATTCCATCGACATCGCGTTCGATGGCGAGCCGTTCGAAGTGTCGTTCAATCCCGCGTACCTCGCGGATCCGATGCGCGTGACGGGCTGCGAAAACATCAAACTCAAGGTTAACGATCCGCTTACGCCGGTGACGATGGAAGCGGATGAAGGGTTCCTCTACGTCATCATGCCGATCCGCAAGAAGGCGTAGTCGATACGGCGTCGATTTTCCGGCGTTTCCGGCGTTGTCGGAGGCGCCGGAATTTTTTTGGAGCATCCGGTATGACCTACGAAGAGATGAAACCGCGTTTGAGTGCGTCGCGTTTCCGTTCGCGTTTCCGTTTGACCGACGGCGAACGCGCATATGTGGCGGAACACGGTTTCGATGTTCTTTACGCACAGGCGGAAAGGATCGTCCGCGAACGCCTCGCTCCGGCGCATCCCGCCAACGACGGTCGCCAGACGCCGATGCGCGGTCACGCGGTGTTCAAGGCGCAGCACGCGACGGCGACCTGTTGCCGCGGGTGCTTCGCCAAATGGTACCGGGTACCGGAGGATAAGGAACTTTCCGAAGCGGAAATATCCCTCGCCGTCGGGATGATAATCGGGTGGTTGAAGGAACAGACGGGCGATCCGGACGTCATTCCGCATACGCCGGAACTTTTCGGTGATCCGGACCGATGATGCCGCCGAAACGCGCGTCGCGGACGTTTTCGAAGGACAAGATCATTTCATGGTGACGAGTTCGTAGCGATCGCTGCCGAGGCCGATCCGCACCGCGTGGTCGATGGAGCTGCGCCACACGGTATCGCCGTGCGCGTCGTTGAAGAGGTCTCCCGTATTCGGACAATTGTCCATCCAGGTATGCTCGAGGCGCGGCGCGCGGTTGCAGAGGTCGCATGCCGCCACGTCCAAGGCCACCGGATCGAAGCCCGCCAGCATGCCGATATCCGGCAGTATCGGCGCATCGTTTTCGCCGTGGCAGTCGCAGTTGGGCGAAATGTCGCACATGAGGATAATGTGGAAATGGGGTCTGCCCGCCAGCACGGCGGCGGCGTATTCGGCGGTTTTTTCGTTGAGCATCCGCGATCCGTGGTTCCACGACGACTCCAACGCGTCGCGCGGGCACACCGCGATGCAGCTGCCGCAGCCCGCGCACTTGGCGCGGTCGATCGTCATCTTGCGGCCGACCCTGGTCAAAGCGCCGTGGGCGCAGTGCTTTTGGCAGATGCCGCAGCCGACGCACTTTTCCGGGTCGAGCACGGGCTTGCCGTCGCTGTGCATCTCCATCTTGCCGGCGCGCGAACCGCAGCCCATGCCGACGTTCTTGATCGCGCCGCCGACCCCCATGATCTCGTGTCCCTTGAAGTGCGACAAACTGATGATCGCGTCCGCGTCCATTACCGCGCGGCCGATCTTCGCCGTCGGGCAGTGGACGAAGTTCGGCACGGGGACCTCCACGTCGTCGTTTCCCTTGAGTCCGTCGCCGATGATGATCTGACAACCCGTCGTGATCTGGTTGAATCCGTTCGCGGCGGCGGTTTCGAGGTGTTCCAGCGCGTTTTTGCGGCTGCCCGCGTACAGCGTGTTGCAGTCGGTCAAAAAGGGCTTGCCGCCCAATTCGCGGACGTAATCCGCCACCACCTTAGCGTATTGCGGGCGGAGATACGCCAGATTGCCCGCCTCGCCGAAGTGCATTTTGATCGCCGCGAACTTATCTTTGAAGTCGATGTTGCCGAAACCCGCCGCCGTCATCAGCCGGTGCAGCTTGTCGCCCAGTCCGTTGCCGTGAAAGACGGTGCGGAAATCGGTGAAAAAAACCTTCGATCTTTCCATTTTATGCCATCATCCGTGATTTTGGAGGGTTTTACCGGAGCCGCTAAAACGTGTTTCCGGCGGGAGAAGAGTTTTCCAAATCCGCTTCCGAATCCGGTTCGCCGTAGCTGCGCCGGCGGTTCTGCGGATTGGCGTCAGGGGCCTTGACGACCTTTTTCTGGGGAGTTTTTTTTGCCGGTTCGGCGGTCTTGGGCGCCGGGACCGCGTACCAGAATTCCTTCAGCGCCTGTTCCCGCGGTTTTTCCGGGGAGAACAAGGTCAGGGCGTCGCCGACCGCGGTGATCTTCCGCAGCGCCGACGCCGCCAGGATCTCGAAGCCGTTCCCGTTGTTGCGCAGCGCCGCGCGCAGCGGAGTGGCGGCGCAGAACAGAAAGACCAGCGTGCTGAAGAAGATGCCGAAGCACATCCGGCACAGCGCATTCAGCACCCACGACGGACCTTTCGGAAACGAAAACTCGTCGTCCTTGCGCTGCGGCAGCGCCCGCGCCGCCGCGAAAAGCATGCCGAAAAGCGCCAGCGTGCCGATGACGGCGGCTCCGCCGATGCGGAATCCCTCGATCTCGGGGGGCAGAAAGTCCAGCAGACCGTACCACGCCGGGGTCAGCCACACGCCGAGGTAGAGCGCGCATCCGCCGCAGACGAAGAGCCGCCAGCCGGTCATGAGCGGACATTTCAGCCCGATCAGCACCAGCAGTACGGGCGGAGCGAAGAACAATAGTGTTTCCATCAGAAGTTGTGCCCCATGTCAAAAGTCACCCGTTCGACCTCTTCGACCGAGGTCACGCCTGCCGCGGCGAGCTTGTACCCTTCGTGCGCCATCACCGAAGCGCCGTGCTGCGCCTCGATCTCCGCCTTGATGGAGGCGGGGGTCGTGTGTTCGTCCTCGAAGATCGCACGGAGGCGGTCGTCCATCACCATGATGTCGAAGATCGCCTGTCTGCCGATATAGCCGGTGCCGCCGCACTTCCGGCACCCCTTCGCCTTGCGGAGGCGGTCGACGGGCAATCCGGCATTGCGCAGGTATTCGGTGAGTTCCGGCGACGGAGTATCCGGCTCCGCGCAGCTGCAGAGCTTGCGCACCAGCCGCTGCGACACGATCAGCTGCAGTATGCCCGCCACGCTCCGCAGGGGCACGCCGAGGTTCACGATCCGGTCGATGGTGCTGACGTTGTCGCTGCTGTGGATGGTGGCGATGATCAGGTGCCCCGTCTGGGCGGCGTGGACCGCCACCTGGGCGGTCTCCTCGTCGCGGATCTCGCCGAGGCAGATGACGTCGGGATTCTGCCGCAGCGAATTGCGCAGCAGCTGGGCGAAGGTGATGTCGGCCTTGGTGTTGACCTCCATTTGGCTGACGTTCTCCATCACGTGTTCGATGGGATCTTCGATGGAGATAACGTTCTTCATCCGGTAGTCGATCGACTTCAGCAGCGCGTACAAGGTGGTGGTCTTTCCGCTGCCGGTGGGGCCGCAGATCAGCACCATCCCGGAGGGCAACCGCGCGGCGTTGCGCAGACACTGCAGCGTGTTTCCGCTCAGGCCCGCCTCCTCCAGCGTTTTCGGACCCGCGCCCGAGCCGAGCAGCCGGATCGTCAGTTTTTCGCCGCCGAAAGCGCCGACGCTCGCCACGCGCAGCGACACCTTGCCGAAGTCGCCCGCGATGCTGAACGCGCCGTCCTGCGGGCGGCGTTTTTCGGTGATGTCCATGCCGGCGGCGACCTTGACCGCGTTGATCACGTTGCCGCCGAGCTGCGGATCGAAATCGTGCAGCTGCCGCAGCGCGCCGTCCACCCGGAGCCGTATCCGCAGCGTGCCGCCCGAGCTGGGGTCGGCGAAGATGTCGCTGGCATGCAGACGCGCCGATTCGTAGAGCATTTTTTTGAGTTCGGGGATCGCTTGTCCGAGATCGTTCCGGCGCGATTCGCCGGAGGAATACATCTCCTGCCCGCTGGCGTCGAAGATCGTCAGCGGCACCAGATTGCGCCGCTCCCGAGCGTCATGCCACCAGTTCAGGATGCCGTCGGCGAGGTGGTTGTCCGCCCAGACCGCCAGGAACGCCGCCGGCCCCAGCACCAGCGCCGAGAGTTCCAGAAAAGAAAACAGCTTCTCGGGAATGCGATCCCGGGAAGCCGTACTTTCCAAACGCCCCACCGCGCAGAAGCCGCACAGCAGCCACGCGACGGAGATCAACGCTCCGGCAATGTTCAATGTATCCACATGCCGCTCCGAAGGGGATTACTTTTTGGGAACTTCGTAGATCCGGTTCTTGACCAGGGTGTCGCCGGTGAGATCGGGATTGAGCTGCCGGATCACCTCGGGCGTGGTCCCGTGCTGACTGGCGAAAGCCCCGATAGAGATATCCTCCTTCACCTGAACGTACGAGGTGCGCTCGGCATCGGGAGACGGCGCGGTCGCCACGACGGTCGCACCGGCGTCGGCGGCGGGGGCGGTCGCGGCGGTCGGAGCCGCCGTGTCCTTCGCGCCCTTCACGGTCGAAGATTCCATTTCGTTCACGATATCGTCGTCGGATTTGGCGGCGGGTTTGGTTTCGACGGGAGCGGCGGCAGCGGATTTGGTCTCGGTCTTGACCGCCTTCTTTTCGCTCTTGGCCGCGGACTTGGTGCCGGCGGCGGCGCCCTTGCCGGGGATTACGATCTTCTGACCGATGCGCAGCCGGCGCGCCTTTTCCTCGGTGAAGTTGTTCGCTTCCATCAGCGCCGAAAGCTTCACGCCGGCGCGCCGGGCGATCTTTTCCGGAGTGTCGCCCGCCTTGACGATGTACTCGCCGGGCTCAAGCGTCGCGGCGGAGGAGGCGCCGCCGAAGGAGCGCTTGCCGCCTTTACCGCTCTTCGCGGACTTTCCGCCGTTCGCGGCGGCGTCCTTGCCGCCCGGGATGACGAGCTTCCGGCCGACGCGGAGTTTCTTGGCGTCCTTTTCGGACAAATTGTTCGCCTTCATCAGCGCCGAAAGTTTGACCCGGTGCGCCGCCGCGATCTTGCCCAGAGTATCACCGCGCTTCACGATATACTCGCCGCCCGCCGCGGCTCCGGCTTTGGCGTCGGCGGCATCGGCGTCGCTGATGCCGGTGTTGCTGAAGGTGCCGGTCATGGGCGGGAACTCCTGCGCCGAGCCGGCGCCGCGCTTCTCCGGAGCGGCCGCCGGGGCGTCTTTCGGCGCGGCTTCCGGCGCCGTCTGCTCGCCGGAGCGGTCGCTGACCGCGGGCGCCGGGGCGGTGATCGCCGCGGCGTCATCCTGAGGCGCGGGGATGTACTCGCGCGTCTTCATGACTTCGTTCTGGCAGCCCGTCAGGGCAGCCGCTCCGATGATCGCCAGAAAAACACTCTTCTTCACTTTCGGTTCTCCTCTGTATTTTTTGATCCAAGGGCTTGGCAATGTTGACAAAAACGCAAACGGGAAACGCTCCGTTCCCCGATTACAGTATAATATAAAAACGGTGCCGGATAAATTCAACGTCGAAAACGATAAAATCCCGCGATTTTAAAAACGGGAGCGCGCCCGGAGGACAAAAAAACCGACGGGAGCACAGGCTCCCGCCGGCGGGATCGGAGATCCGGGCGCGTCAATCCGCCGATTTTTCCGTGTCGGCGTCGGCGGCGGAGCCGGCGGCGGCCTCTTCCGCCTTGTTCTGTTCGGATTCGGCGAGACCGTCGACCTTGTGCGAACGGATCTTGTCGCGCAGACTGCGGACCTGGGCCTCAAGTTTGCGCGCGCCGGATTCGACGACCTTGCCGAGATCGGGACCGGAGACTTCGGCGGTGAGGGTATGGTATTTGCAGTTCAGCACCAGCGAGGCGCGGAACGTGCTTTTTTCTCTTTCCAACGTGGCATTGAGCTGGGTGGTCTTGATGACGGAGTCTTCGGCGAGATTGCGGAGACGGTCGCCTACCCATTCGCGGATAGTGGAGGTGATTTCCAACTGACGTCCGTTGATCTTGATGCTCATACTTTTTTCTCCCGTATTAAAACCCGCGGCGATCTGCCGCGTAAAATTTTTTCACATGGAAAACTGCGGACCGAGGTAGAGATCCCGGGCCTGTTCGTCGTTGACCAGAAACTCGCTGGAACCTTCGACCATGATCTTGCCCATGCACATCAGATAGGCGCGGTCGACCACCTTCAGCGTGTCGCGGACGTTGTGGTCGGTGATGAGGATGCCGAGGTTCCGGGCCTTGAGCTGAAGGATGATCTGCTGGACGTCGTAGACGGCGAGGGGGTCGACGCCGCTGAATGGTTCGTCGAGCATGATGAACGAAGGGTTGGTCACCAGCGCGCGGGTGATCTCGAGCCGCCGCCGTTCGCCGCCGGAAAGCGTCATCGCCTTCTGCTTCTTGAGGCGGGTCAGCTGCAGTTCGTCCAGCAGTTCGGCGCAGCGGGATTTCCGCTCGGCGGAGCTCAGCTCGAGCGTTTCGAGGATCGCCATGATGTTCTCTTCGACCGTGAGTTTGCGGAAGATGCTGGGCTCCTGCGCCAGATAGCCCATGCCCATCCGGGCGCGCTTGTACATCGGCATGTGGGTGATGTTGACGTCGCGGAAACTGATCTCGCCGCCGTCGGGGCGGATCAGCCCCATCACCATGTAGAAACTGGTGGTCTTCCCGGCGCCGTTGGGGCCGAGGAGCCCCACCACTTCGCCGGCGCGGCAGGTCAGCGACACGTCGCTCACGACCCGGCGGCCGTGGTAGATCTTGACCAGATTTTCCGCGCGGACCAGAACATCGCCTTCTTTTATATCGCTCATAACCGTCTTTCCGGAAGCGGGGCGGACGGGCCCGAACGGGCGGCGCCGCGTGCGCTCCTCAAGAGTATTTTGCTCCGTTTCGTCAACTATTATATCATGCCCCGGCGTTTATTCAAGTGCGCAACGCCAAAAAATGTTCATTTCCGCCGTTTCGGGACGGATTTTTCCTCGCTCAACAGATAGAACACCAGCATCACCGCTTCGCTGCCGGAAAGATTCTGCGGCACATGCGGCAGCGCGCCGTCGAAAAAGAGCGTGTCGCCGCGGTGCAGCGGCACGATGTCGCTTCCGACGTGATAGGCGAGCTCTCCGGCGAGCATGTAGATGAGCTCCATGCCGGAGCCGGAGACCGCCTTTCTTCTGGCGCCGGGGGCGACGGAGACGCACATCAGCTGGAACTCGGAGGCGACGGTGCCGCTTTCGAGCAGCAGCCGGTAGGTCATGCCGTGGCTGCTTTCGCGCTCGACCGGGGAGCCTTCGCCGGCGCGGACGAGGACCCACGGACGGGATTCCTCCGCCGGCAGACCGGAAAAGAGGTCGGCGGGATCCATGCGCAGTTCCCGGGCGATGGAGAGCAGCACCGGCAGCGACGGGATGGTGCGGAAGTTTTCGATCTTCGAGAGCAGTCCGGCGGAAAGTCCGGTGGCGCGGGCGAGATCGCGCAGCGTCAGGCGGCGCTGCTGGCGCTGGGCGCGCAGCCGGATGCCGATAAACGAAAGGTGTTCATACATGGCGGAGTTTCTCCCTGTCGGCGCGTCAAAGCAGTTTCAGCTGGATCATGGCGTCGTCCTCGTCGCGGCCGCGGCGTTTGCGGCGGACGACGGGCTTGCGCCGGAGGTCGCGGATGATGGCTTCGCGCGGGGCGGACGAGGTCTGTTCCAGAACTTCGAGTATCTCGGCGGCGCGTTCGAGCACGGGTTCGGGCAGCCCGGCGAGACGCCCGACGTGGATGCCGTAGCTGCGGTCGCAGGCGCCGGGCACGATCTGCCGCAGGAAAATTATGTCGTCGCCGTACTCCTTGACCGCCACGTTGTAGTTGTCGATCCCGCGGCGGGTGCCGGCGAGTTCGGTGAGTTCGTGATAGTGGGTGGCGAAGAGGGTGCGGCAGCGGGGTTCGTCGTGCAGGAACTCCGCCACCGACCACGCGATGGAAAGTCCGTCGAAGGTGCTGGTCCCGCGGCCGATCTCGTCGAGGATCACCAAACTCCGCGCGGTGGCGTGGCGGAGTATGTTCGCGGTCTCGACCATCTCGACCATGAAGGTGCTCTGGTTGCGGCTGAGGTCGTCGGAGGCGCCGATGCGGGTGAAGAGCTTGTCGGCGATGCCGATCTCCGCCGCCTCCGCCGGAATGAACGAGCCGATCTGCGCCATCACCACTAAAAGCGCGACCTGCCGGATATAGGTGGATTTGCCCGCCATGTTGGGCCCCGTCAGCAGCATCATCCGGTGGAGATCGCCGTCGATCGCGGTGTCGTTGGGGACGAATTTATCCACGCCGAGCGTCTGTTCGAGCACCGGATGGCGGCCTCCCGTGATGGCGAGTTTGTCCGAGTCGCTGATGCGGGGCCGCCGGTAGTGGTTGATGCGGGCGCACTCGGCGAGGCCGGCGAGGGCGTCGATCTCGGCGAGGGCGGCGGCCGCCGCCCGGATGGAAGAAGTGTACAGCAGCACGAATTCGCGGAGTTCCGCGAAGATCTGGATCTCGAGGGCGCGGGATTTTTCCTCGGCGCCGAGGATGCGGTTTTCGAGTTCCTTGAGTTCGGGGGTGATGAAGCGCTCGGCGTTGACCAGCGTCTGCTTGCGGATGTAGTCCTCCGGCACGCTGGCGAGGTTCGACCGGCTGACCTCGATGTAATAGCCGAAGACGGAGTTGTATTTCACCTTCAGCGACTTGATGCCGGTGCGTTCGATCTCGCGCTGCTGGATCTGCGACAGCCAGCCCTTGCCTTCGGTGGCGGCGCTGCGCAGTTCGTCGAGCTCGGGGGAAAATCCCGCGCGGATCACGCCGCCTTCGCCCGCGCTGACGGGCGGGTTGTCGGCGATCGTCGCGTTGATGCGCTCGGTGAGCTCCCGGAAATCT
>CACZPY010000327.1 GCA_902783135.1 uncultured bacterium | reverse complement strand
GCGGCACGATCACCGTGGCGATCGTGCGCAAAAGCTCCAACCCGCTCTCGCTGTTTTCGCGCGGCGGCCGGTCGATGACGGCTCCGGGACTGCTGGCGGCGTTCAACCCGAGCGTGGCGGGCGGCAACCGTCCGGAGTTCATGTGCGCCATCGCCTCCGCCCGCGCCGGCTACAAGCAGTACGACAAGGACAAGGAAAAGAAGCTGAAAAGCTCGGACTACACCGTCGGGTACGTCAAAGCCGATCTGAACAAGAACTGGAACCTTTCCGAAACCGACTGGGACGCGGTCATGATCCCCGTCAAGCACGCCTGGTCGCTTTGCGCCGGGACCGGCAAAGTCCAGACCTTCGCCCCGGGCGGCGGCGACATCCTGAAGGAGGTGCTGCTGGACAAGAAGGGCTGGGTGGACGCCAACGGCAGGGACGTGGACAAGAACAAACTGCCCGACTGGGAGAAACTTCGACCGCCGGGCGGACTGATCGCCGACGGAAAGAACAGGGACGGAAAACTCGATTGGGGGAAACTTCGTGACTACCTCGCTCATTGAAAAGTTCTTCCGCGACCGCCGGGGTTCGGTGCTGATGGAGTTCGTGCTCGTGCTGCCGGTCTATGTCGCCGTCATGGGCGGCGCGCTGTGGATCGGTCAGCGCTCGCTGGACGCGATCAATCTGCGCTCCTCCGATCACTGGTCGGTGTGGAGCGCGGGCAACCGCTTCCAGAGGCGCATGCCCGCCGCCGTCGCCCTGCGCGGGATGTTCCCCCGCTCGACGGTCGCCAACACCAACACCGTCCGCCGGCTGGAGGACGAACACGGCTATCTGCAGTTCATCGGCGGCAAGACCACCATCTATCAGATGCGCCCGTCCTACATCGACAACTGGATGAAGATGCCGTACACCGCGTCCGGTGCGGAGCCGCCGCTTTGGATGCGCGTCCCCGAAACCACGATGACGTCGTCGCGCTTCGGCAACAAGTACACGCAGTGCATCATCATGCGCACCAAGGCCTCCGGGACCGCCAAGCGGCACTGGCACTCCAGTCTGATCGCCGACAAGGAGCTTTGGAAGTTCGACGGCAAGGATTCCGAGTATCCGAAGAAGTGGGAGATCAAACTGCTCGACAGCGTCAAGTACGGAAATGACGGCAAGGAGGAGGGCAAGGAACCCGCCAAGATCGATTTCTACGAGCGTTACGGCCCCTATGTGGAGTGGAGTTCGTCGAAATGAAGCGCTTGATCCTGCCGGTACTGGTCTTCCTGCTGGTGTTCCTGTGCGGCACGGCGGCGGTGCTGTGGACGATGGAAACGCCGCGGCGACCGCGGGAAACGCCGGCGCCCGAGCGCCGCGGCGTCGCCGTCAGGGGCCTGCCCCCGCTCGAACTTCCCGGCGAGAGCAGAAGCCGCTCCGGCGCGGACGGCTGGGAGTACGCCGGCGAGACCGCGGCCAACTTCGTGACCGCCCGCGCCAGACTTCAGGCCGAACTTTTCCACCGGTCGTGGCACCTCGAAAAGGAGATCCCGCTCGAGGAGTCGCTGTCGCCGAGCGTGCTGATGACCTTTCGGCGCGCCGACATCGAACTTGTGCTGATGCTGTGGAAGATCGACTCGAATACGACCGGATTTTCCTATCGCAGAGAAAAGATCACCACCCCTCATGTGGAGAGCATATGAACAACAAAGACGCCTCGTTTCTCGTACTTTTTCTGGCCCCGGTCAGGGAGTATCTGGAGGATGACAAGGTATCCGAGATACTGATCAACGGCCCGTCGCAGATCTACATCGAACGCGGCGGCAAGCTGCAGGAGACGGACGCCGCGTTCGCCAGCGAGGCCCAGCTCAGGGCCGCCGCCGTCAATATCGCGAAATCCGTCGATCGGCAGCTTGACGAGATGCACCCCGACCTCGACGCCCGATTGCCGGACGGTTCCCGCGTCCACGCCACGATCCCCCCGATCAGCCGCTGCGGAACGATCATCTCCATACGCAAATTCAAGAAGGAGGTGCTGCCGCTCGAAAACGGCGAATACCGGATGCGGAGACTGATGTACTGGCAGACCGATGCGCTCGCTCCGGACGGCACGGTCAAAGGGCACTTCGCGCTGGGCGAAAAACCATCCTTCGCCGAGGATGCCGAGATCATGGGGATCGAACTGCCGGCCTACGCATGACGAAATCGAAATCGGAGAGCCGCTTCTTTGCCGGCGAGATCGTCAGCAACTGCGTGCTGCAAAAACCGCTGCGGATACGCGACGACCGGGAAGTCTGGCGCGTTTTCGACCGCCGCCGCGACTGCCCGGCGGTCATGAAATTCATCGGCATGACGGGCCCCCGGCGGGAAACGCTGCCGATCCTGGCGAATATTTTGCTGCGTTCGAAGTGCCCGCAGCTCGTGAGGGTGCTGGATATCGGAGAGGCGGGCGGGAACTTCGCCGTCGAACTGGAATACTCCGACGGCGGCACGCTCGGCAGATGGATCGCGAAACACGGCCGTCTGCCGCTGGCGCCGAGCGTCCGGATCATGCGGGAGATATTGCTGGCGCTGGCGGAACTGCATCGGCACGGCATCGTCCACCGGGATGTCAAACCCGGCAATATCCTGCTGAGTTCCGACGGAGCGGTCAAGCTCGGCGACTTCGGCATCGCCCGTCTGGTCTCTCATGCCGAAGAGGGGCCGCAGGTCTTCGGCACTCCGTCGGCGATGTCCCCCGAGCAGGCCGCGGATACCACGCGGATCGACGGCCGGAGCGATCTTTTCAGCCTCTCCTCCGTCGTTTACGAAATGCTCACCGGGCGTCCGCGCTTTCCGCGCGGCAGATCCGGTTCGACGCTGCGCGACATCCGCGAGAGCCGTCCCGACAACTTCCGGGAGGAACTTGCGGAATACGCCACTTACGATCTGATCCGCCTGCTGGAACAGCTGGCGGCGAACGATCCGGCGGCGCGTCCGGAGAGCGCGGAGAGCGTGCTTGCCGAGCTGGACTCGATGAAGCTGCCGACGGCGACGCTCAACTGCGGGCAAAGCGCCTGAAAAAGAGCCGCCGCCGCAGGCTCGTCCCATCCGCGAAGACCGCCGGAAGGCGTCCTGCCGCAAGTTCCGCTATTTCGCCATCGGAGAGCCGCAGCAGCACCGGTTCCGGGCGCAGCCCCAGCGCGGCGAGTCTGCTTGCGGCGCGGCGGAGCCGCCGCCGCAGCTGGAGTTCCCGCAGCAGTATCGACAGCGGCAGGATGAAGAGAAACGGGTTCAACCCGAGGAAGAAGAGCACCGGGATATACCAGCGGCGGAACAGATTGCCCGCGTTGCGCCGGAATTTCGACGCGTGCACCTGACAGGCGAAGTATTCCTCGTACGCGGAATCCGGAGCGAACGCGGCCCGGGCGGCGTGTACGCTTTCGTGCGCCAGCGTTTCCCCGGCATCGTAACCGAGGTGGCGGGGCCGCTTCAG
>CACZPY010000326.1 GCA_902783135.1 uncultured bacterium | reverse complement strand
GTGCATGCTCTTGGGCGGGTAGATGCCGAACTCCTTTTCGAGGATGAAGACCACGCCGCCCTTGCCGGACTGGCTGTTGATGCGGATCAGCCGCTCGTACTGTCTGCCCACGTCGGCGGGGTCGAGGTGCAGATACGGCACCTTCCAGCCCTGCTTGAAGAACTTGCTGATCTCTCCGCGCTTTTCCAGCCCCTTGCGGATCGCGTCCTGATGCGAGCCGGAGAAGGCGGTGAAGGCGAGCGCTCCCGCGTAGGGATGGCGCGGATGGACCTCGATGCCGGAGTTGCGTTCGACGATGCGGACGATCTCGGGCAGGTTCTTGAAATTCAGTCCGGTTTTGATGCCGCGCGACTCCATGTTCAGCGCCAGGACCGAGATGTCGAGGTTGCCGGTGCGTTCGCCGTGACCGAAGATCGTCCCCTCGACGCGGGTCGCGCCCGCGAGCAGCGCCATTTCGGTCGCCGCGACCGCGCACCCCTGATCGTTGTGCGCGTGGAGGCTGACGCAGGTATCCTTGATGTACGGGAACTTGCGGCAGAAGAGTTCGATCATGTCCGCGTACTGATTGGGCGGACGGCGCTCGACGGTGGCGGGCAGGTTCAAGATGAAGGTCTCGGGCGAGGCTTCACCCCACTCCTCTTTGACCGCGCAGCAGAGGTCGATCACGAAATTGAGGTCGCTGTCGGTGAACTCCTCGGGCGAGAACTCGTAACTCACGACCTTTTCCAAGCCTTCTCTGGCGATGGCGTCGCGCACCATGCGCGTGCCCTCGACCGCCATCTTGAGCACTTCGTCGCGGGTGTCGCCGAAGACGAAGCGCCCGTGGAGGTCGCTGGTCGCCACATAGCAGTGGGCGATGGCGTGTTTGACGCCGCGCAGCGACTCGATGGTGCGGTCGATCAGGTGCCGGCGCGCCTGCGTGAGCACCGAGATCCGCACGTCCTCGGGGACAAGATTTTCCTCGATCAGTCTGCGGACGAAGACGAAGTCGTCCTCGCTGGCGGAGGGGAACGACACTTCGATCTCCTTGAAGCCGATCCCGGTCAGCATGTTGAAGTATTCGAGCTTCTGCTCCGGAGTCATGGGTTCGGGGAGCGCCTGATTGCCGTCGCGCAGATCGACCGACGCCCACACGGGCGGAGCGGTGAGCACGCGGTCCGGCCACTGGCGGTTGTCGATCTTTATCGGAGGCGGATATATGTATTTGGGATATTCACTCATTTTTTCTTCTGTCATCCTTATGGTTCCGGCACATCATGCCGGAAAACTTTTTCGATACCGGGGCGCCCGTCGTCAAAAGATCGGGCAAGGCAAAAAGATGCGGGAAAAGTTCCGCGGCCGCATCCGCAGCGGGCAGGTTCCGGCGCTGCGTCAGCATCTTCGACTATGCGGCCGCGCCGCGCAGTCGGAGAAACGTTTCCAACTTGAACCACAGCGACAGCCGACGGCGGCATCCGTAAACGGAGACCGTCGCGCTGCCGGAAATCTGGCGGCTGCCCTTCATCATGTCAATAAGCCCCTGCGGTCATTGCTCTAAGTTATTGTTTAATATATACCCGCGCGCGTGAAATAGCAAGCCCCGCCGCGGCAAAAGGGGAATATCCCGCCCGCCATTCCGGCAACGGCGGCGTGCATACGCGACAGCGTAACCGAAATTCCTTTTCGTGTATTTCGTGTATTTCGTGATTTATTAGCTGCCCGGCGGCAACCGCCTCGTATGAGCGTGTTCGAATAATACCACCGCCACCGGTTGTTTGGGCGATACCGCGAACGGGTGTTCATTCGCGGTTTTCAGCCAACGGCGCAAAGTAGCGTACGTACGACTGCGTGCTCGGCGGCAACCGCCTCGCATGAAGCAGGGGGGGATAAGACCAACGGTGGGGGTTGAAATGGCGCTTCCGCCGTAGCCCGCAGGGCGAAGGCGGAAGCGCCATTTCATCTCTCATCTTTCATCATTTTTCCGCTTCAGCGGAAAGTCCGGCGGTATTCGAGCGGGGTGATCCGGTACTGCTGTTTGAACATCCGTGCGAAGTAGTTCTGATCCGTGAAGCCGGAGCGCAGCGCCACCTCGGCGACGCCCGGATTCCCGTGCAGCAGCATCGCCGCCGCCCGTTCGAGGCGGCAGTGGATCAGAAACCGGTGCGGCGGCAGACCGAGCTGCTGTTTGAAGAGCCGCCGGAAGTGCGCGACCGTGATGTGACAGCGCGCCGCTTCGACGCCGATGTCGAAATCCTCCTGCGGCGCGCGGCGGATGCGTTCCGCCAGTTTCGCTATCGATTCCCCGCAGTAAGGGGGCAGCGGCGTACGCGGAGTGCGGTTTTCGGCGATCTGCAACAGCAGATCCTCGAAGAGCAGCACCGCCCGCGGCGGCACTACCGCACGGGAGTGCACCAGCGACACGATCTCCGAGATCGTGCGGAAAAATCTTTCCGGCTCGCCGACCGGCAGCGGCTGCTGCGGGTGATCCGGCTCGAACAGCCCGCCCGCGATATAGGACTCCACGCGCTCGCCGATGGTGCAGATGAAGCAGTGGTGCCGCCGTTCGTTTTCTGCGCATCCGTAATTGTAGACCCGTCCGGGGCGGGTGATGAAGACGTGCGATCCCTCGACTTCACCGCGCAGTTCTCCGTCGATCTCCAGCCGGAGTTTTCCCGAGTGATTGTACTGGATGCCGTAATACTTGGGGTGGTTCATCCACATGCCGCGGCAGTGCGGCACCTCGCCGCAGACGGGAAAAAGCTGTCCGGAAAAGTAGTCCATGTCCGTTTTATGCTAAAATTGGCGCGTTTTGTTCTTGGAAAATCCCTCCGCCGATGGCAAATTATACACTATGGCGGGGGAAATGTCAATCCCCGCCCTCCGGAATAAATGCGAAAGGATGGTGAAATGAAGAAAATAAACCTCACGATCTGGAACGAGTTCCGCCACGAAAAGAAGCACGAGGAGGTTCGCAAGATCTATCCCGACGGTCTGCACCGGACGATCGCCGGATACCTCGCCGCCGAGGATCTCGACATCCGCTGCGTCAGCCTCGACGAGCCGGAGCAGGGGCTTCCCGACGAGGTGCTGAACTCCACCGACGTGCTGATTTGGTGGGGGCACTGCGCCCACTCCGCCGTCGCCGACGAACTCGTCGAACGCATTCGCGACAGAGTGATCCACGGAATGGGCCTCATCGTGCTGCACTCGGGGCACTACTCCAAGATCTTCCGCCGCATGATGGGTACCGAATGCCGCCTGCTGTGGCGCGAAGTCGGCGAAAAGGAGCGGCTGTGGGTCGTCGATCCCGGTCATCCGATCGCCGCCGGGCTTCCCGCGACCTTCGCGCTCCCCAACTCCGAGATGTACGGAGAATACTTCGACATCCCGCAGGACGGTCACATCGTCTTCATGTCGTGGTTCGAGGGCGGCAACGTCTTCCGGAGCGGCGTCGCCTTCCAGCGCGACCGGGGAAAGATCTTCTACTTTTCGCCCGGTCACGAGAGTTACCCCATCTACCACGATCCCAATATCATCAAGGTGCTCGCCAACGCGGTGCGCTGGGCGGCTCCCGCGAAAATTTTTCCGGATCGGATCACTCCGCAGCCGGAGAGTCTGGAAACGATCCGCACGGCGAACCCCTACGGCTCCGTGCACTAAAAAGGAGATATGTAAATGAAAAAGATCCGTTTCGCCGTCGTCGGTCTCGGCCGCATGGGGCGGGGGCAGATCGGGGAGATCTTTAAGTACGCGTCGTCGCAGTACGAACTTGCCGCCGTCTGCGACGTCTGCGCCGACCGGATGGAAAACCTGCCCGCCGAGTGGGGCAGGGAATACCGCAAGTACACCTCGCTCGACGATCTGCTGAAAGACGGCTCCGTAGAACTTGTTTCTCTGGCGACCCGCCACTTGGATCATGTGCCGATGGCGCTCAAGGTGCTCGAAGCGGACAAGGCATGCATGGTGGAAAAGCCCGCCGCCCCCAACGCGGCCGAGATGGAAAAATTGTGTCTGTCCGGAGAGAAACATCCGGGCAAGCTCTTCATCCACCACAACCGGCGCTTCGAACCGGCGTTCGTCAAGGCGAAGGAGCTCGTCGACCGCGGCGTGCTCGGGAAGGTGCATTACATCCGGCTGTGCCGCGCCGTCGGCTACTGCCGCCGCAACGACTGGATGACTTCGCCGGAGGAGTTCGGCGGGCTGTTCACCAACTGGGGGCCGCATTTGATCGATCAGGCGCTGCGGCTGCTCGGTGCTCCCGTGACCGAGGTCTGGGCGGATCTGCGGCGGGCGATCTCGATCGGGGAGGGCGACGACATGTCGCGGGTGATGCTTCGGGGAGAAAACGGCCGCCTGGCCGAGATCGAACTTTCCGGGGTCTGCACCACGCCGGGGCGCGAACTGGAAATCATCGGTTCGCGCGGTACGCTTTACTACGAGGGCGGCGCAAAGACCGTCCATGTGCGCATGGTCGATCCGGCGATAGAGTTTCGCGAGCTTGCGCCCCACCGCGACAATCCGCCCTTGCAGTACGGCAACTTGGAGGAGACTTTGAGCTTCGTCGACGCGGATTACGAGCTTCCCAAAACCGCGCTTTCGGATGCTTGGAAGCATTGCGCCGGGACGTTGCGGGACGGTGTTCCGTACCCGATCACCCTCGACGAGGCGATGGAGGTGGTGCGCATCACCGAAACGGCGATCCGCAAGAGCGGTTTCGCCCCGTTGCAGAAGTTCTGCACGCAAAAGTAAACGGGAGACGATGAAATGAGAAAGATCAAGATCGGGGTATTCGCGTTCACCAAGGCGAGCTGGCTGACGCCGAAGATCGAGCGCATGGTCGACGCGACGGTGAAAAATCTGCGCACCATCCCGGATGCCGAGATCCTCTTCGACGGGCTCGTCTGCGACGAAGCGGCTTCGATCCGGCAGGCGGAGCGCTTCGCCGCGGAGCGCGTCGACGCGGTAATCATGTACTTCGTGACTTTCCCCGCGGGAGTGATGATCCCGGCGGCGGCGACGCGGATAAACGCGCCGATACTGCTTCTCGCCAACCCCGAGGTCCCCGGGCCCGGCAAACTCTGGGAGCAGAACTCGTTCTGCGGCGCGAACATGGCGGCGCACGGCATGAACCGGCTCCGCAAGCGTTATTCCTTCACCTTCGCCTCTCCGGAGGAGACGGCGGCGAAACTCGCGCCTTCGCTTGCCGCGGTCCGCGCGGTTTCCGGGCTGAAGGCGCTCAAGATCGGGCTCGCCGGCGGACGCGTCCCCGGCTTCTACACCTCGAACTTCGACGAATTGCAGCTGCGGCGCGACTTCGGCACCGCCGTCGAGGTGCTGGAACTGCTGGAAGTGGTCGATACCGCCCGCAAACTCGACGGCGCGGAACTCGATGCCGCGCGCAAGGTCGTGAAGGAGAACGCCGCCGGGTGCCGTCAAGTCGCCGACGGCGATCTGGAACTCGCCGCCCGGCTTTTCGGCGCCTTTTGCGCCGTCGCCCAAAAGTACCGCCTCGACGGCTACGCGGTGCGCTGCTGGCCGGAACTTTCCGACATCTTCGGCATCGCTCCGTGCGCGGTGCTGGGGATGTTGAGCAGCTGCGGGCTCGGCACCGCCTGCGAGGGCGACGTCAACGGCGCGGTCACGATGAAGCTTTTGGAGTTTCTGGCGGGCGGCGGGATCGCGTTCTTCGTCGATCTCATCAGCTTCGACGAACGGGACAACACGGGCGTCGTCTGGCACTGCGGCGCGGCGCCGACGAAACTCTGCCGCAAGTTCGCAGAGACGACCTACCGTCTGCACATGCGCGTCGACGGCGGCGACAAGAAGGGGCTGACCTGCGACTTCCCGCTGAAACCCGGACGCGTGACCATCGCCAAGTTCGACCTCGACGCGGACAACCGGCCCCGGATGCTGATCGTGCCGGGCGAAGCGCTCGACACCGAAGACTTCCTGCGCGGCAATCCGCTGCGCATCCGCTTCGACGCCAAGGTGAAACAACTGATCGACACGGTGATGGACCGCGGCTTCGAGCACCATTACGCGGTGATCCATGCCGACGTGGTCGACGGGGCGAGGATCTTCTGCAAGTGGCTCGGCATCGAGCCCGTCTTCGTCGGCTGACGGGAGTGCTCCCGCGTCAGCGGCGATGGCGCAGCGCGCGGCAGGCGGGGCACATGAACCCCGCGAGGTCGTAGACGTAAGCGAACTTTCCGGTCTGGCGCATCTCGACCGTGCCGCCTTCGGCGACGTCGATGCCGCGCGGGGTGTTGTCGGCGACGAGGACCGCCGGTCCGCGCGTCACCCGGATGTTCACCGTGGAATCGGGGGCGAGCACCATGTGGTCGACCTCCTCGGTCGAGTTGCTGAACGAGAGGCCCACGCCGACGCGGAAGATGCTGTGCGTGATGCTCCGGTAATAGGCGGTGCTGCCGTGGACGCTCGACAGACCGACGCCGTCGCCGACGATCTCCTCGCCGAAAGGTTCGCCGTCGATGCTGACGCGGTAGCGGAGCGCGCTCGTCGGCAGCGCCCGGTGCAGAAACACGTCGTTGATGCCGTAGAGGGCATGCCCCTCGAAACAGCCCTCGAGTTTGGGGAGTTTCACGGGTTCCGGACGTTCGCGCAGGAACTTTTCGAGCCGGGTCCGCGCGTCGTGTTCGGGGCAGGGGCGCGCGGTGGCGGCGTCGCGCAGCGGCAGTTTCGGCACGCCGGGGAACTCCCGTTCCGCGCCGAGCAGCGCGCCGTCGCCGCCGTGGGTGACGATGAGTTCACACTCCCCGGTCGTCTCCTCGAAGCCGAGTTCGCGCAGCAGCGGCCGGATGTCGTCGAGATTTTTCCCCAGCAGTCTGATCTTCATTTTCCGTCCTTCATCCGTATTTTTGCGACGATCGCGTACAGTATCGCGGCGGCGGCGTTGCCGACGTTTATCGACTCCTTGCGCCCGAACATCGGGAGTTCCACGATGCCGTCGCACAGTTCCAACGTCTCCGGCGCAATCCCGAGCGCCTCGTTGCCGAGCACCAGCGCCAGCGGAAACGTGTAGTCGTAATCCCACGCGAAGACGCTTCTGCCCGGCACCACCTCGGCGGCGACGATGCACTTCACGCCCTCCGCGCGCAGCATCCGCACCGCGTCGGCGGAGCATTCCATTTTCCGGCACGGCACCAGCTTATCCGCTCCCATCGCGGTCTTTTCCAGTTTCGGATGCGGCGGCGCCGCGGTATAGCCGCAGGCGATCACCTCCGTCGCGCCCACGGCTTCGGCGATCCGGAAGATGTTGCCGACGTTGTAGGCGCTGCGCAGGCGGTCGAGCACGATATGTATTTTTTGACCACCGCTTTCCATCCGGTTAACATACCCGCCCTGCGGCGTTTTTGCAAGAAAAAACGATGCAATATTTTCCGTTTCGGGCTTGAAAGCGGTGCCCCGGACGGTTATTTTTGTCCGTACTGAACTATCGGAGACGACGATCATGCGGAAATTCATCCACCGCCACCCCGGGCTGGTGCCCTATCTCGTGATGTTCTTTTTCGGCGCGTACGTGCTGTGGTACGGGTGCGACCAGCATCTCTTCGGGCGCCCACGGTCGGGGATGGATCAGTACACGATCCTCGACTGCGCGCAGAACCTCCTCGTCGGTAAACTTCCGGCGGAGCATTACCGTTACTCTTACTCCTACACGGTGTTTCTGACGCTCGTCGCCATCGTCGCGGGCGGAAAATTGTGGCTGATGCGGCTCTTTCAGCTCGCCGCGGCGTCGCTGATCCCGGCGGTGGTCTATCGGACGGCGCGGCTGTGCCGGACGGGTAAGACGGCGGCGTTTCTGGCGGGTCTGCTCTGCTGCGCCAGCGCGCCGTTGGTGCTGATCAGTTTGGACTTTCTGCGGGCGGCGCCGCTGGCGCTGGCGTTCGTCGCCATGTTGTATTTCCTGCTGGCGGCGGAGTTTCAACGGGGCAGGGGGAAAGACCGGGAGGCGCGCATTCTTGCCATCGTCGCGGGGCTGTGCGGAGCGCTGTGCGTACTCGGCAGGGAGAACTTCCTCGCCGTGGTGTGCTGGGCGCCCGTGCTGCTCCTGTTCGCGCGCGACCGGCGCGACGCGGCGGTATTCTGCGGCACGCTGCTCGTACCGCTCGCGGCGGTGATCCTTTTCAATGGCATCCGCTACCACAGTTTTCAGTTGGTCCCGGGCAACGTCGGCAACATCCTCGGTTTCTACGGGGGCGCGGCGGGCGAAGTTTCCAACGTGCGCAACGTCCTCCTTTCCGTACCGGGGCACCTGCGGGATATGGCGTCGTCCTACGAACTCGACAACAGCCTGTCGGTATACGCGCACCGCGAACTCATTCCGCCGCTCAAGATACTGTGCCTGCCCTTCAATCTGCTGTGGATACTCGGTGCGGCGGGGGCGTTTCTGCTTCGCAGGGCGCGCGGTATCCGGTGGTGCGCGGTGTTTGCGGGGTCTTACATCGCGTCGATGCTGTTCTTCACCGTGTTCTACCGCTTCCGGGTGCCGGTGATACCGCTCCTGGCGGTGCTGGCGGCGGCGGCGGTCCGGGAGTTCGCCGCGATGTGCCGGAAGCGGCAATTGCGGACTTTGGCGGCATGGCTGGCGGTCGCCGCGGCGCTCTTCGCGCTGACGTGGGTGTCGCCAAATCCCCGGCGGTCGGCGGACGAACGGACGCAGGTCGCGTATGTCATGATCTTCAACCGCCGGTTTGCCGAGGCGAAGGAGTACCTCGACGACATGACCCGGTGCGGTCAGAATTCCCGCAGCGGGCGGCTGGTGCTGGTCCAGCGGCTCGCCGACGACCGGCGCTTCGCCGAGGCGGAAGCCTATCTCGACGAGACCACCCGGATGGGTTTCGATACCGTCACCGGCTGGTACTATCTGGCGCGCAGTCTGCACGAAGCCGGCGACGTTCCCGGCACCGAACGGGCGATTTCGCGTCTGAAAGCCTTGTCTAAGCCGCGTTGACGCGGTATATTATCATAATGCATTTTTTACGGATAAATCGACAATTGTTGTCATAACCAAAAACGAGAGGCAGTAAAATGGCAAAGATCCACCCCAGCAGCGTCGTTATGGAAGGCGCGGTGCTCGATGACAGCGTGGAAGTCGGTCCGCTTTGTTACGTCGGTCCGCATGTGAAGATCGGCGGCGGCACGCGGCTGATCGCCCATTGCTGTATCGACGGACACACGACCATCGGCGAGAACAACACGATCCACCCGTTCGCCTCGCTGGGGCAGCCGGCGCAGGATCACGCGGTGGAGCCGGGCGCCGTGACCTACCTCAAGGTCGGCAACAACAATATCTTCAGAGAGTGCTGCACCATGCACACCGGCACCAAGCCGGAGACCGAGACGGTGATCGGCGACAACAATATGTTCATGGCGTGTTCGCACGTGGCGCACAACTGCCGGATCGGGAACAACGTGATCTTCGTCAACAACGCCTGTGTCGCGGGTTACGGTCAGGTATTCGACAACGCGATCCTTTCCGGCGGAGTGATGGTCCACCAGTTCTGCCGGGTGGGGCGCTTCGCGATCATCTCGGGGGTGTCGGCGTTCTCGAAGGACGTGCCTCCCTTCATGATGGCGGAAGGGCGCAACGGCGGCGTCAAGATGATCAACAAGGTGGGACTGCAGCGGGCGGGCTTCGACGCCGAGACGATCACGGTGATAAAACACATCTTCCGCATCTACTACCGCGAGGGGCTGATCCCGACCAACGCGATCGCGAAGATCAAGGCGGAACTGCCGGACGTGCCGGCGGTGCGCGAATTTCTGGATTTCTGCGCGACAAGTCAGCGCGGCGTGGTGACCACGCCGACGGCGGGGCACCGCGACTGAGGTTTGAGGAGCGAAGGAGCGTTTGACGTAAAAATGTTGGAAGCGTTGAAGAAAAACGATAAATTCACCCCGCGGCGCGGTCCGGTGGTGCTGGCGATCCTCGACGGCGTGGGCTTCGGCAAATACGCGGACGGCGACGGCGTGAAACTCGCGCATACTCCGGTGTTGGACGATCTGCTCGCCCATGCGCCGCACACGGCGCTCAAGGCGCACGGCACGGCGGTCGGGATGCCCTCGGACGCGGATATGGGCAACAGCGAAGTCGGGCACAACGCGATCGGTTCGGGGCGGGTCTTTTCGCAGGGGGCGAAACTTGTCGAAGAGGCGGTGGCGACCGGCAAACTCTTCGAGGGCGAAACCTGGAAGGCGGCGGTGGCGAACGTGCTCGAAAAATCTTCGACACTGCACTTTTTGGGACTCTTTTCCGACGGCAACGTCCACAGCCACAGCGAGCACCTGAAGGCGATGGTGAGCCGCGCGGCGGAGGCGGGGGTCAAGCGCATCCGCGTTCATATCCTGCTCGACGGGCGCGACGTGCCCGAAACGAGCGCGCTCGAATACATCGACCCCTTCGAAGCGTTCCTCGCCGATTTGCGCGGCAAGGGGTGCGACGCCCGGATCGCTTCGGGCGGCGGGCGCATGGTGATAACGATGGACCGCTACGGCGCCAACTGGGATATGGTGCGGCGCGGTTGGGAGATCCACGTGCGGGGCAAGGGCGAATTTTTCCCCGACGCGCACACGGCGGTCGCGACTTTGCGCGAACGTACGGGCGCCATCGATCAGGATCTGCCGCCCTTCGTGATCAGCGACGACGGGAAGACTCCGGTCGGCGCGATGCACGACGGCGATTCGGTGATCTTCTTCAACTTCCGCGGCGACCGTTCGCTCGAAATAACGGCGGCGTTCGAGGCGGGAGCGGAGTTCGACAAGTTCGACCGCGGCGCCGTGCCGCAGGTCTACTACGCCGGGATGATGGAGTACGACGGCGACCTCCATGTGCCGAAGCACTACCTCGTGTCGCCGCCCGCCATCGACCGCACGATGGACGAATACCTCTGCGCGAGCGGCGTGAAGCAGCTTGCCGTCAGCGAGACCCAGAAGTACGGCCATGTGACGTACTTCTTCAACGGCAACCGCTCGGGCAAGTTCGACGAAGTTCTGGACGAGTACGTCGAGATCCGCTCCGACATCGTGCCCTTCGAGCAACGCCCGTGGATGAAGTGCGCCGAGATCACCGATACCGTGATCTCCGCGATCGAATCCGGCGAGTACCGGATGATCCGGCTCAACTACCCCAACGGCGACATGGTGGGGCACACGGGCAGCATGGACGCGGTGCTGGTGGCGATGGGCGCGCTGGATCTCTGCCTCGGGCGTCTCAAGGCGGCGGTCGAAGCGGCGGGCGGAGTGCTCGTCATCTCCGCCGACCACGGCAACGCGGACGACATGTACGAACATAAGAAGGACGGCTCGCTCAAGCTTGACGCGGCGGGGAACCCCGCGCGCAAGACCAGCCATTCCTTGAATCCGGTGCCGTGCATCGTCTACGACCCGGAGAGCAAGGGCGAGTATGCGCCTACCTTGCGCGAAGGTCTCGGCATCAGTTCGCTCGCGGCGACATGCATCGAACTCCTCGGCTTCGAGGCTCCCGCCGACTACGACCAAAGCGTGCTGGTAATGAAATAGCCTTGTCGATAAAAAATCAACCGCCGACGGTCAGTGTGACGGTCGGCGGTTTTTTTATGGCGCAGTTATCGGCGGGCGTTATTTTTTGACGACCGGGACCTTGACCCAACCGGAGGTGCTTTCGGTGAACTCGCGGCAACTGAAGCAGTAGATCACGAACTTTTTGTTTCGGAGCCACTGCGGATCGCGCGCCGCCTTGCGGTACAGATTGATGCGCACCGCGGTCGCCGCCGATCCCTTGACGCCGATGCGTTCGACCGGCATTTTCAACTGCAGAGCCAGCCGCTCAGCCAGTCCGCCGTGTTCCGCCAGCATGTCGCCGCCGGTCGAAAAGACCAGCGTGTGACTGTCGCCGATCAGCAGTATCGGACTCGATTCGTCGATCGGTTTGCCGCCGACCATGGTAAACGCGAAATTTTCCTGTTCCGGCTTTTGTGGATCGAGCGATTTTGCCAGGTCGCCGGTCACGGTCAGCATCGGTCCGGTCAACGGAAATTCTTCTTTGCCGCGGAGCTGGATGAGTTTCGCCAACTCTTCCGCCGCGACGGCGATCCCGGCGGGGTTCCAGTGGGCGTCGGTGCGGCAATAATAATGCTCTTTCGGTGCGGCGAGATATCTTTCGCTCAGATCCAGTACGTCGATGCCCTGCGCCCGCAGTTCCCGATAGAAGGGCCGCAGATAGACCATCGCCTCGCCGGGCTGAAGCGGCGCACACGGCTCGATGGCGATCTTCGGCGGCACGGGGACGACGATCAATTTTATGCCGATACCGGCAAGCGCGTCGTTGAAAGCCTTCAATGCGGGGAGGGGATCGGCGTTCGCCGGTTTGAGGCAGGCGGACTTTTTCACGACGCCGCCCTGGGCGAGTTCCCACTTGGCGAGGTGTGCCAATTCGTTTTTGCTGTAGAGCCAGCCGTTTTCGGCTTTGTAAGTGATGGTATTCGGGGTCACCTTCGCGGCGAGTCCCTTCGCAACTTCGGCGACATCGGCGGCGAGCGCCGGGATCACGGCAACCGCGGACAACATGGCAATGTAAAGTTTTTTCATGGTAAAAATCCCTCCGATCATTTTACGGATACTATTTCACCGAAAAGCGGTTCCGCGAGCAGCAGTCCCTCGTCGTCAAATTCGCTGCGGTTCCAACTGCCGAACTCGGCTTCGCGCTTTTCCCACGGTTCGAGTTTGATCTTTATTTTGTCGCCGGGACCGAGCTTCGCGGCAGCAGTCCAGACATTGTCCCGCATGCTGACGGCATACACCAACGCGGTGTTGCCGTCGTCGAGTTTAAGGTGGATACTGACCACATGATCCTTGTACGGCGCGGAGTTCGGGCGCGGAACGGTGGATATTTTCAGCACCGTCGCATTGACCGCGCCGACTACGGAAACTGCGGACGGCTGTGGCTTTTTGCCTTCCGGATTATCGTCTCCCCTGACTTGCGGCAGTTCGATCATCTTCCAGTCGCCGTTGACAAGTTCGCGAATCGCGAACTCCCAGATCACCACTTTCTTGCCGGTCAGCCGGTCGTTGCCGCGCTTCAACTCGTTGGCGAGGAGTTGGCGGGTGGCGAAGGCTCCGGCGTCGTTGCGGACGATCGCGTCGATGGGATGCCCGAGCATCGCGCCCAGGGTTTCGGCGAGACCGCCGTTTTCTCCCCACTTCAGCGACTCCGATGAATAGATGTTGGCGAAGCTGTCACCGAGCAGCAGGATATCGGAGTTGCGGTCGGTGCGGATGCCATAATCCGCCAGTTTTACCGTTTCCGCCGGGAAGCGGCGTTCGCAGTTCGGCAGTTTCAGCATGACCGCGATATCGCCGAGGTTGGTGACGGATGTGATCCGTTTCGGTTGCGGCTCCGACGGTTTTACGCCCGTCGCGGCGGCGAGGCGCCGCGCGGCGATGGTCATTCCTTCTACGGTCCAGTGGGTGTCGGTTTTCAGGAACGGTTCGGCTCCGGAGCGCCGGAGCGCGGCGAGATCCTCCGTCAGGTCGATGACGGCGACGCCTTCAGCGTCCAGTTGCTTTTTGAACTCGGCGAACGACGGGTTTTGCAGCGGCGCCGCGGCGGCGCTCAGGGCGTCGGAGCAGATCATCGGCTTGTTCGGCACCGGAACGACGATCAACTTTATGCCGCGCGCCTTGAGTTGCCGATCGAAATCCGCTATCGCCCGGCACGGATCGGGCTGTACGCCTTTGAGTTCGCGCTGGCTCAGTATCTCCGGACGCAGGAATCCCGGATTTATCAGATACTCGTAATCTCCGGAGAAAAACAGCCAACCGTCTTTGCCGATGATCACCTTTTCGTTGCCGAAGCGCAAGACTCGGGTCAGCGCACTTTGGATCGGCGGCAGCAGCCATTTGCGCAGCAGCGAAGAATCCTCGATGGCGGTTTCGTAAGCCTTGATGCTCTGCTTGATCTCTCCCGCGTTGCGCCACTCGGCGAACGGCTGGCGATAGCAGAACTGACAGACGGGATAAATCGAAATGAACGCGAGGAAAAACAGCGTCAGCGCCCACTTCTGCGCCGGGCTCACCTCGGTGTGACCGATCTCGATGTTGGCGATCTCTTCGCGGGAGAGTTTGCGCGGTTTGCTTTCGTTCATGGTGTACTCTCCTTAAAAGATGAAGTAAATGAAGGGGTTGTAGCTCTGGGTCGTCAGCGCCGCCAGCGCCAGCAGAAACACTGCGACGCACCAGACGAGCTTGCCCCATGTGAGACGGCGCGTGAAGTCCCAACTTTGCGGGAGCCCCCATATCACGGCTCCGGCAAGGACGAAGTTGACGAGGTAGTAGGGGGCATAAATCAGCCCGCGCGCCACGCTTGCGTGGTTATCGTTCGCGACCCATCCGAACATGCATCCCAAGTACCTCCACGCGGCGGTCAGGTTGTCGGCACGGAAAAACACCCACGCGACTACGACGATGAAAAAGGTGATGAGCAACTGCCCGAGTTTCGGCAGCTTTCGGTAGATGCTGGCCTTGCCCTGCGCCCGCTCGAAGGCGAGATAGCCGCCGTGGATGCCGCCCCAGATGAGGAAGTTCCAACTGGCGCCGTGCCACAAACCGCCCAGGAGCATCACGAGCGCGAGGTTGATGTAGGTGCGCACGTTGCCGCGGCGGTTGCCGCCGAGGGGAATGTAAAGATAGTCCTTTAGCCAGGTCGAGAGCGAGATGTGCCATCTGCGCCAGAATTCGGTGATCGAGAGCGACTTGTACGGCGAATCGAAGTTCTTGGCGAAGACGAAGCCGAGCATCAGCCCGAGGCCGATCGCCATATCCGAGTACCCGGAAAAGTCGAAGTAGATCTGAAACGCGTAGGCGACGGCTCCGTACCACGCGTCGAGCGCGGAGAGCACGCCCGAGTTGAACGCGGTGTCGGCGATCTTGCCGCAGGGGTTGGCGAGCAGGATCTTCTTGCCCATGCCGAGCATGAAGAACGCGATCCCGCGGGTGAACTTTTCCAGCGTGTGCGTACGGTTATGCAGCTGATCGGCGACCTCCTGAAAGCGTATGATCGGTCCGGCGACGAGTTGCGGGAACATCGAAACGTAACACGCGTAGTCGATGAAGTTGCGGACGACCTTGGCGTCGCCGCGGTAGACGTCGATCACGTAGCTCATCGACTGGAAGGTGTAGAAACTGATCCCGAGCGGCAGTACGACGCGGAAAAATCCGGCGAATTGCGCGGAGGGTATTCCCAGCGCCGCGACGAGGGCGTTATAATTTTCGACCCCGAAGTTGAAGTATTTGAAGAAACCGAGGATCGCGAGGTCGCTTATGATCGAGATGGTGACGAAGAGCTTTTTGCGTTGCGGGAAACGTTCCATCAGCCGTCCGTTGGTGTAGTCGACGGCGGTGTTGAAGAGCATCAATACGCAGAAATACGGATTCGCCCAGCCGTAGAAGAGGTAGCTAAACAGCGTCAGCACCGTATGTTTACATTTTCGCGGTGCGAGGTAGTACCCCGCCAGCACCGCCGGCAAAAAGAAAAACAAAAACAGATATGACGAAAAGACCATTTGACAAGACACCTTATTGAAAAAATTGGATGTCTCCCAAGGCGATTGTTTTACCGGGTTTACCCTCCAGTACCACGGTCAGTTGCTCTTCCGTTTTCGATATGGGGACGACTATTCTGTTCCAACGGAACACTCCATAACATGTCGGAACTTCAAATATCTTGCTGTTGACCTTCAAGCTTGTGGGGGACGATGCGTCGGCACTGACCGGAATGACGATTGCAGCATCCCTGCGTTCCTTCGGCAGAACGGTTGTGACTACCAAATGTTTTCCTGACTTGGGAACGGTAAAACATTTTGCATTAATCAAGTATCGGAAATGCTCCGGAATATTGGATTCATTTCCTTGTATGGATATCGTGCCAGTCGATGTTTTGCCGGACAAAAGCGACATTTGCTCGTCCATGATCCGGATGTTGTTAGCATGTATCGCCGCATAAAACAAATCGACGCTCAGCACCATTATGACGACTCGTTTGCCCTTGAGAAATTTTTCCGGGTGTGAAAAAAGTTGACTTATAATCGTGGTCAGTGGACCATAACTTTGCACTGCGAAAGAGGTTATTCCCATATGCGTTTTCATCGTCAAAAGTGAAGTGAAAGACTCCGGATGCTTCATCGGAGTTTGGATATAGGAGTTTCCCAAAATCAATACTGGAGACTGCGGATCTTGAAATACCTCCTTGCCATCGTACAGAACACGGCGGCACAGATATGGTTTGCCTGCTTGATTGGCCCCGATATCACAGTTTTCCGGGAACGGATAACCGTTTTGATAGACATGAGGGAATTCGTCCGTTGAAAAACGTTTCGGATCCATGGTTTCCGGCAACCCATAACGTTTGAGTCGTGAGGCCAAAACATCTGTCATGATGTCCTGCGCTGTATCGGAAGGATGTCCGTTGTCCGGATAGAAAAATGCAAAGGGGTAACGGTTGTAGGCAGCCAACAGTTCTTCAGACGCAAAAACGGCTTCTAAATTGGAGTTAAGCAGTTGACGCGCCAAAAATAACGAACCAAAGTCCGGGACATTACGGAATTCTTCATTTATCACTCTGGCTGATATGCTATACATATTCGGTACGATAACGATCATGAACTGGCAGCCGTTGGCATTTAAAAAGTCTTGAAACGCCGACAGTGCATCGATTTTATCCTTGCCGAGTTTTCTGGTGGCGCCAATCAGGCGGTAACGCTCCGGAAGCGTCCAAAATGAATTGTTCACGTTGCGCCAGACGAATTTTTGTTTTGCGGTGTCGACTCGATTGAATCCTGGACGGTCCTTGGCTTTTTCCGAGGCCCACGCCTTGTCGAAACGTTTGTTCAATTCCTGCAATGCTGCTGCGGTGTAAGGTTTCAGCACATTGTCGATTTGCATTAAAGAACTTTCGATGGCATTTCGTTGTGCCTTTTTCAATTCTTCGGAGAGCAGAGGGTTGATTTTTCGTTTGAAAACGGAAATATATTCTTTCCTATCGGATAGCGGGACGACTGAATTATCCGAAAAATATCTTATCTTGACGATTTCCAAAGCATAATAATCCGGCAGTTCGAACAGATTGAGGTCGTCGGCTTGTTGTACGGTTTTCCTTTCTGGAGGAAGCTTTTCAAACGGTATCGCGAAACAACGAACTTTATCGCCGGCTCTGAGTTTTGAGGTGCCAAGAGATTTGTAATTTTTGAAGCCGTCTACCACCAATTGTATTTTTTGCGGACACGGCGCTCCGGAAATCATTCTGCAGTCGTCCAGAAGAACGGTGAATCGACAATCCGGATAATCCGATTTCTTGGGATCCGGCAATACCGAAACGTCTTTCAATGTTCCTTCTACAATCGTTATATTCGAGGCGGTCAAATCGTCCGGACGTTCCACCAATATCATTTTTTTGAAAATAATGTCGCCGGATATTTTCAGCATCACCCGAAATGGCGGAGTCCCCTGATCGAACAGCAGCGGAATATCGTATTTGATGTTCTCTCCGCGCTTGAGAACCAACTCCTTTTGTACCGCTTCGCCGTGATGGATCAATCCATGTTGAAAAATTCCGACAGTTATGCACGATGACTCGCTTTCAGATTTGGCGGACATTTCCGCTTCGAGGTGCAACAGATAATTTCTTGTTGCCGGGATTATGGGAAGATCGCCGCAGTATATGATCAAGTTTTTTTTCGCCGAAATTCCCCAGTGGAAATCATGGACATAAAAACTGCTTCCGGAATGGAAACTGCCCCAATTGATTACCCAGTTCTTGTCGCGCGGCATTTTTTCGATATCCGCGATGTTCAGACGCTTTTTCGTCAGGACGGGAACTGCCCAAGCGGGGATTTTGACGGGGATAATCTTATCGAAATCGCTGGAGACGGCAACTGTTTCCGCGAAAACGGATATGGAAACGTATAAAACAATCGGAATAACAAACACCTTAATATGGGTTTTATAAATACTCGGCATTATTTAATCCTCTCATATTGACCATGTGAGACAACCGGGCAACGGGGGTGAGGCGGGCGTATAAGTGAATGTCGCCTGAACGGTAAAACTTTTGAGCCTGCGGCATAAGACATCCCCTGTATAAACGGAAGACAAGGGATGTTTTCGGGCGAAAATAAAATTCCGCTTGGAGCGGAAATGGGGCTTGACCCAAGGGACCGCGCTCCCGGTATTGCACGGTTTCGCTTTTGATCGGACACCCGGTGCCAGGAGCTCTCTTAGACTGCCTGCTTGCTTGCTTGCTTGCTTGCTCCCCATTCATTGCCTGTATTAAAAAAGATGCAGGCGCAGAAGTTGAGTCGTTGGCATAAAGTCGGAAAGCGCGAATGCCGACGCTGGTGGCAGCCGCTTGTTCAAAGACGACCGTCATTTTGTTTTCGGAGTTCTTCGGCATGATCCGGCTCTTTGTTGTTGATAATGCCCTAATATACATGGAAAGCCTGTTTTTTACAAATGGGGTAGCCTGTGTTCGGGCGCACGTCATGTTCCACGTCATGTGACAGACGGCAATGTGAGGTATGATATTGCTCTAGTTCCCGAAATGTCGTGCTCAGTGTTGACAATACCGGAGCATCGGGGTATATTATTTCGATTATAGTCGAAATTAACATTTTTACGACTCCGGGCGGGTATCCCGGGATTTGGAGACGACGATGAACGAACACAATTTTTACCTCACGACGCCAATCTACTATGTGAACGACCGGCCGCACATCGGACACGCCTACACCACCATCCTCGCGGATGTCTTGGCGCGCTACCACCGCAGTCTCGGCGAGGAGACCTTCTTTCTGACCGGCACCGACGAGCACGGTCAGAAGGTCGAGCGCGCCGCCAAGGCGCGCGGCGAGGAGCCGCAGAAGCACTGCGACGAGACGGTCAAGCGCTTTCAGGAGCTTTGGACGCGCCTCGGCATCACCAACGACCGCTTCATCCGCACCACGCAGGATTTCCACAAGACCGTCGTCCGCAAAGTCTTGCAGGACCTCTACGACCGCGGCGAGATCTACAAGGCGGAGTACACCGGCTGGTACTGCGTCGGCGACGAACGCTTCTTCACCGAAAAGGATCTCAAGGACGGCAAGTGTCCCGAATGCGGCCGGGAAGTCGCCGAGATCAAGGAGTCGAACTACTTCTTCCGCATGGGCAAGCACCGCGAGTGGCTGATCGACTACATCCAGACCCACCCCGGCTTCATCCAGCCCGCCTTCCGCGCCAATGAGACGCTGGGCTTTTTGAAGAAGGATCTGGGCGACCTCTGCATCAGCCGCCCGAAGTCGCGGTTGGCGTGGGGCATCGAACTGCCCTTCGACCCCGATTACGTCTGCTACGTCTGGTTCGACGCGCTTTTGAACTACGTTTCCGGCGTCGGCTATCTGCAGGACGAAACGACCTTCGAAAAATGGTGGCCCGCGAGCTACCACCTGATCGGCAAGGATATCCTGACCACCCACACCGTCTACTGGCCGACGATGCTCCACGCGATGGGGCTGCCGCTGCCGAAGACGGTCTTCGCCCACGGCTGGTGGTTCACCGGCAACACCAAGATGAGCAAG
>CACZPY010000325.1 GCA_902783135.1 uncultured bacterium | reverse complement strand
CCGCACCATGTATGTGATCTCGACGCCGATCTTGGCGATCGGGGAACCGACCGGGCCCATCGAGAACGGGATCACATACATGGTGCGGCCGTGCATGCATCCGCGGTACAGCTCGGTCATGGTCTTCTTGAGTTCCACGGGGTCGATCCAGTTGTTGGTGGGACCGGCGTCCTCCTTTTTGACCGAAGCGATAAAGGTGCGGTTTTCGACCCGCGCCACATCGGAGGGATCGGAACGGAACAGAAGACAATTCGGGCGCTTCGCCGGATTCAGCCGGATCGCGAGACCGCAGGCGACCTGCTCTTCGCTCAACCGGTCGTACTCCGCCTTGGATCCGTCGCACCAGTAAAGCGCGTCGGGTTCACAGAGTTTCGCCCACTCCTTGACCCATGCGACCATCTTGGGATTGCCGACCGGGGCGGCATTGAGTTCTTTCATGACCTGTTGCTCCTATATATTTTTAGTTTTTGGTTTTTTATTTTGCGGCGTCGCGTTTGGCGACTGCCGTGTCGACGATCTTCATGAAGCGGCGTCCGTATTCGACGTAGGTGTCGAAACGCTGTTCTTCATCGCTCTTGTTTTCCTCGGCGTGGAAAACGGTCTTGAGATGCGGCTCCATCGAGAATCCGCCATCGTATCCGCGGGAAATCAGATCTTCGACGATCCGCACCACGCAGCCGTCCCCCTCCCCCGGGTAGGTGTAGGTGGTCTTGCCGAAACCGTCCGGATTGGGCTGGGTGCAGATGCCGTCCTTGATGTGAACATAAGCGATGTGCTCGCGCACCTGCGAGTAGAAGTCCCACGCATTCTGCATGCGTTCCAGCGTATCGCCGAACTGACGGTCGAAATTCATCACCGGATTGCCGGTGTCGAAGATCAGTTTGAAGTTGGGCGAATCGATCTGCTCCAGAAGTTTCAACGTGTGCTTCGGCGACTGGCCGCCGTAGTTGTTGCAGTTTTCGTGCATGTAGAAGACCCCGGCATCCTCGCAGATGCGAACCAGCATCTTCACCTTGCGGAAAACCTGTTTTTCGACCTCCGGATCGAAGGCGGGTAATGCCCATTTCGCCTTGAAACTCATGCCGCGGATCATATCGCAGCCGAGGCGTTTCATCCGGCGTATGGCGCGCGCCAGCTGTTCGATGCTCTTGTAGTAGTCGTCCTCTTTGAAGACGTCGCGCTGCCAGTTGGCGACTTCGCTGCCGAAGCAGTTGATTTTGACACCGGAAGCGTCAAGTTGTTCGCAAACCTTGTCGAAGGCTTCTTCGGACAGGTCATGGATGTTGACGCCGTCGATGCGGCGGGATTCGATGCAATTCCACCCCAACGCCTTGGTCGCACGGATCTGACCGGCAAGATCTCTTGCCGCCTCATCGGCAAAACCGGTATAGTACATCTGCGATCCCCCCAGATTTACGGTTTTTGATATGACTATGATAATATAACACCTGAACGGTGTAATGACAATCGGCGAGGCATAAAAAACGCTATGAAAAGTCTTCCGACGCCGTCTAAATGCTGAAGTGGGTTTGCAGAGCCGCGCCGCGTGCCGCGCTGAGTTCGCCGAACTTCGCCGGGGCGATCCGGCAGTAAAATCCTTGGAGCCGTTGCGACAGCGCCCGGAAAAAATCCTCACCGTACACCGGGAATCTGCCGCTCAGCACCACCGCCTCCGGATCCAATATCGCCAGCGCATGACGCAATGCCGAAGCGCAGACCTCCGCCAAACCGGCGGATGAAGCGGGGACGCGATGCCCCCAGCTAGACAGCACGTCGCCGAACTCGGAAACTCCGCCGTTGTCCGATATCGACGGCAGATGGCGCAGATCGCCGGCGAGGGAGTGCGCACCGGAAAACGGGCGGCCGCCGATGCAGATGACCGCCTCGACGGAGCTTTCCCACGACAGCAGCAGATAGTCGCGGCAGGGCGTCGCGCCGCCGCGGAACCCCTCCGACAACGCCGCCGCCTGCAGACGGTCGGTAAAGTGGAGGTATTTACCGATCAGGCGGCGCCGCAGCGACCGCAGCAGATCGTTGCTGCCGGCAGCGGCCCCCGCCGGCATCGCGACGCCGATCCCCAATGCGGAAAATTCCGGATCCAGATGCGCCCACAGGCGCAGGATATCCTCCGCCGCGGAGTCAGACGACGGCGGCAGCGAACTGCTGCCCACCACGTCGCCGAGCGCATTTATGCGCACCCCGACCATCCGGTCGGGACGACCGACATCCACTCCGATCAGCGAAAACGCCTCGGAACACGGGATCAGACGCGTCGGATGACGTCCGCCGGAGCCGCAATATTTGTCGCCGTCGCGCAGAAGTCCGGCGGATATGAGCGAATCCGCCACCGCCGAGGCGGTCGGACGGCTGACATTCATCACCCGCGCCAATTCCGCCCGGCTTCTGGCGCTTCCGCGGCGGATGTGGTTGTAGGCTGCTGCTTCGGTTGCGGTCATATCTTTGCCTCCGGTCGTTGTCCGAATCTT
>CACZPY010000324.1 GCA_902783135.1 uncultured bacterium | reverse complement strand
GTCGCCGACGCCAAGATGTACAACGCGGGCGGCGTCCACGTCTCGAGCGGCGCGATCCTGAGCGGGACCACCGCCTTCGGCGGCACCTTCAAGGTCAGCTCGGGCGGCGAAGTCAAGGATACGCTCATGAGCGGTTATGCCGTCGCCAGCGTCTACGCGGGCGGCTACGTCTCCGGCGTGACCGTCGATCAGGCCGGCCACAAGAACAATCCCAACATCAAGGTGTTGGAAGAGGGCGCGGTCGTCGAAGACGTCACGCTGTCGAGCGGCGGCTTCCTCTATGTCAGCGACGGTTTGGCCAGCAATGTGACCGTCCTGAGCTACGGTTCGGCGGTCCTCTCCGGCGGCGGCACGATCTCGGGCGCGGTGCTCAACGACACCCACAGCTCGGATCACTCCGCGATCGTCATGTCGGCAGGCAACTGTCTCGTGAACGACGTCGACGTGATCCGCGGCAACATCTACGCCAAAGGCAACGGCAGCGTGACCAATCTGCGCCAGTCCGGCGCACAGGTCATCATGCGCGGCGCGGCCACTTTTGTCTCCGGCGCGGTCGTGACCGGCAAACGCGAGGGGCGCACCGGCGATTACGAGCTCGGTCGGCTCTACTTCCAGGACGACGCCGTCGGCAGCGACATCACCGTCGGCTCGGGCGGCATGATCTACGCCTACCGCTTCACGGGTGCCGGCGGCTACGTGAACCAGAAAGCGACCGACATCGACGTCATCGCCGGCGGTTCCGCGGTGGTCTCCGGCTACGGCAAGTTCTACGATATCCGGATCCACGAAGGCGGCCGGATGAACGTCGGCAACAACGGTTACGCCTCCGGCGTGACCATGGCCGAGGGCGCTTCGGGGTTCATCCTCTCCGGCGGTTCCGCGGACACCGGCGTCAATTCGGTGTGGAATTTGTACGTCTCGAGCGGCGCGAAGCTGAACGCCGCGAGCGGCGCCCAGCTCGTCAACCTCGACACCAAGGCCGGGGCGCACGTGGACGTCGTCCGCGACGAGAACTTCGCGACCATTCAGGGCAGTGCGACCAACATCGCCGCGAGCACGCTGTACTACGCGGGTTCCGCGAACGCCCTCGGTGCTTCGGTCGTGAACGGCGTGGTGAAGAACCTCGGCGCGGACGGCAACTACTACCGCCTCGCGTTCGGTACCGACATCACGGTCGAAAACGCGACGGTCAACAACGGCTGGCGCGTTTCCGCGTTCCAGAACGCGGTCGTCACGGGCGGTGTCGTGAACGGCAACGGCGGCGCGGCGGTCGTGGTCATGCGCGACAGCTCCTACGCCGTCGGCATGACGCTGAAGGGCGACGGCGGCGCCAAGTCCGGTCTGCTGAACGTGTGGGATGACGCCACCACCGAGAACATCACGGTCTCGAACGGCGGCGTGCTCCGCATCCAGTCCGCGGGCGTCGTCGCCACCGGTACGGTGGTGAGCACGGGCGGTAAACTCGACTTCGCCGTCGGTGCGGGCAAGATCGAAGATACGACCCTCAAAGCGGGCGCGATCCTGACCCTTCTGGAAGGTGCTCAGACCGGCGAACGGCTGACGCTCGACGTTGCGGACGGCAACAGCATCTCGATCAACGACCTCGGCTTGGTCAACGCTTCGACCACGATCATGCTGGTCGGCGAGACGGCGGGCAACACCTACACCATCGCGACGACGGGTTCGACCGACAAGTACGTGAACTGCGGCGAGTGGGGCTTGTACGACGACCGCATCAAGTCGGGCGAGACGGTGACGAACGCCTTCACCGGCATGACCTACGCTTTCTCGGACGGCAAGACCATCGCCGTGACCGAGTTCACGGCGGCGACGCAGGCCGAAGCGGGCAGTATCGAAAGCGGCACGACCATCAACGGCAACGGCAAGGCCGCCAAGTGGACCGCCAACACCACCGCGACCGGTACGATCAAGGCGGCTACCAGTGCCATCGCCGGCGAAGCGTGGCTGGAACTCGACGGCGCGAACCTCGCCGGGACGACCCTCTACGGCGCGGAAGCCGGCTTCACCAAGGACGTCAACCTCTACGCGACCAACGACGCGACGGTGGGCAACCTCGCGGCGGGCGCGGAGGCGGGCGGCACGGTCGCGGGCGTGAAGCTCACGGTCGATAACGCGACGGTCGGCTTGGCCTACGCGGGCGGCTTCGGCAACGTCACGGGCGCGACCGAGACGCTGATCGAAAAGGGCACCTTCCAGAAGGACTTCTACGCGGGCGCCCTCGCCAACTACAACAGGACCAACACAGTGACGAGCGCGGGCAACGTGGCGCTGACCATCGAGGACGGCACGT
>CACZPY010000323.1 GCA_902783135.1 uncultured bacterium | reverse complement strand
CGTCTGAACCGGAAGTTCCCCACTGCCAAGTTGGAAGGCGGTCTGGAATCCAGCGTCGGCGGTCTGATCGGACACGAGTTCATCAAGGCGGCGCTGCTCGCCATCGGATTGTCGCTGATCGGCATCGGCATCTATATCTCGCTGCGCTACGAGTTCCTGTACGCGGTGTCGGGGGTGCTGATGCTGCTGCACGACGTGGCGGTGGTGCTGGCGATCTTCCTGGCGCTCGGGCGCACGCTGTCGCTGTCGGCGGTGGCGGCGCTGCTGACGGTCATCGGTTATTCCATCAACGACAACGTGGTCATCTTCGACCGCATGCGTGAAAATCTGAAGCTCGGCGTCAGCAAGGATTTCGGCACGATCGTCGATCTGTCGGTCAACCAGACGCTCAGCCGGACGATGATAACCAGTTTGACGACCTTCATCGTGGTCTTCATACTGTTCATCGCGGGCGGCGTGGCGATCAACGACTTCGTGCTGATCATGATGCTCGGCGTGGTGTTGGGCACCTACTCGTCGGTCTTCCTCGCCGCTCCGACGGTGGCGTACATGCGCCGCAAAGATGACCGGAAAGTCGTTCAGTCCAAAAGTTCCGAGGCGAAGAAATGTTAGGCAACCTCGGCGAGATGGCGAAACTCCTGTCGCGGGTCAAAGATATCCAGCGCGGGATGAAGGAATTCCGCGAAGAACTGCCGCGCATGGAGTTTTCCGCGACGTCGGCGGATGGTCAGGTGGTCGCCGTATTGACCGGCGAACAGCTGCTCAAGCGTCTTGAGTTCGCGCCGGGAGCCGATGCGCTGACTTCCAAAGCCGCGGTCATCGAGGCGGTAAACGCCGCCGCAGCGCAGGTCAAAGCCGCTTTGCGCGACAAGATGAAGGAACTTTCCGGCGGCATGGACCTTGATCTGCCGGGTCTTATGTAATTCTGTACAACCATTCCCTGATGGTGGCGGCATGGCGATGACGGATGTGTATTACCCCGAGGCGCTCCGGGAACTGATGGAGCATTTTCGCCATTTGCCCGGAGTCGGCAGACGCGGCGCAGAACGTCTGGTGAACGCCCTTTTGGAGTGGTCTCCGGAAGAGTCTTTCGCATTCGGCAAGGCGTTGAGCGACTTGCATTCCCATATCGAAAAATGCCCTTCCTGCGGCGCGTGGACCGAACGCGGTTCCCTGTGCCGGATCTGCGCCGACCCGCGGCGCGATGCGTCGTTGCTGTGCGTGGTCGAAACCATGACGCAGTTGATCGCCGTGGAATCGAGCGGCAAATACAACGGCAAGTACCTTGTCCTCGGCGGGCGCATATCGCCGCTTGACGACGAAACCGGCGAGGGGCTCAATCTGCGGATGCTGCGCGAACGCGCTTCTTCCGGTGAAGTGACCGAAGTGATCCTCGCACTGAGTTCGGATGTCGAGGGGCGGGCGACCACCGTATTCCTCACCGAACTGCTTTCCGACCTGCCGGTAAAACTCACCCGTCCCGCGCTCGGCCTACCGGCGGGCGCCAATTTGTCCTACGCCGATTCCGCCACCATCGGCGCGGCGTTGGCCGGACGCACCGGAGTGTGACTGCGCCATGAACGAGCAGATGACGAGTTTCGTCTGTACCTTGACCGCGGAACAGCGCGCCGAATTGAAGACGCTGATGGAGGAACGCGGCTGGGAGTTTCAGACTCCGCCGCCCTATGCGGAATACCGCGCTGCGCACGACCGGGTCACGGTGGTGGTCTACTCCAGCGGCAAACTGGTGGCGCAGGGCAGGGGAACGGCTGATTTCGTGAGTTTCATTCTGGAACCGGAAATACTGAAAAGTTTCGCCTTTACCGTCGCCGCGGCGGAGGCGGACGCCGAAGAACTTTCGCCGCATGGCGGGGTAGATGAAAGCGGCAAGGGGGATTTCTTCGGTCCGCTGGCGGTGGCGGCGGTGTACGTCGATCAAAGCACCGCTCCGCGTCTGCGGCAGTTGGGGGTATGCGACTCCAAGTTGGTCAAAAGTTCGACGCGCATATTCGAACTCGCGAAAGGCATTCGCTCCGTCGTCGACGGCGGCTTTGCCCTGCTGGTGCTGAAGCCGGAAACCTACAACCGCCTATACTCCCGAATCGGTAATTTGAACCGTCTGCTCGCCTGGGGACACGCCCGGGTGATCGAAAACCTGTTGGAACAGGTGCCGGAGTGTCCGCGTATGCTCTCCGACAAATTCGGCAACGAACTTCTGATAAAACGGGCGCTGATGGAACGGGGGCGCAAGATCACTTTGCAGCAGCGCACCAAGGCGGAAAGCGACGTGGCGGTGGCGGCGGCGAGCATTCTGGCGCGCGAGGCATTTCTGCGCGGCATGAACGCGCTCAGCGACGATCTGCGGGTCGAACTGCCGCGCGGCGCCGGAGCTCAAGTCGCACAGACCGGACGCAAATTATTGGCGGAACAGGGCAGCGAGGTCTTCTGTCGCTGCGCCAAACTGCATTTCAAGACTTGGACGGATCTACAGATGGAGGCGAAATGATGAATACCGGAAAAGACTTCTTCACCCTGCCGGACGGCAGGACGGCAAAACTTTACACCTTGCGCAATTCCGCGGGCGCCGAGGTGGATGTCTGCGACTGGGGCGGCATCATCACGGCGATCCGGGTCCCGGCGCGGAATGGCAAAATAACCGATGTGGCACTCGGCTGGAAGAACCCATCCGACTATATCGAAGACCCCGGATATATCGGAGCGCTGGTCGGCAGGGTCGCCAATCGCCTCTCCGACGGCCGCTTCGAATTGAACGGCGTCACCTACCAGATGGTACTGAACGATGTGCCGCGTCCGAATATGCTGCACGGCGGGTTCGGTTTTTCGCACCGGCTGTGGCAGGTCGTCGGGTATGATGCGGGAATGCTGGTGCTGCATCTGACGAGTCCCGACGGCGACGCCGGGTTCCCCGGCAAGTTGGAAGTGGAGGTCGCCTATACGTGGAACGACGCCGGCGAACTCGGTATCGCGTATCGGGCGTCCGGCGACGCGGATACTTTGGTGAACCTGACCAACCACGCCTATTTCAATCTGAACGGCGAAGATAGCAATGAAGTCGCCGGCATGACCTTGCAGATCGCGGCGGACGAGTTCAATCCGGTGGATGAAAATCTGATCCCGACCGGGATCGCTCCGGTCGGGCAGGGGGTGCCCGATCTGCGCCGTCCGGTGAGTTTTCCGGAGATACTGCGTCAATTGCCCGGCGGTTTGGATCACAACTACATCCTCGGACGGGATTTTTCGTGGAAGGCGAACTGCGTGACCGCCCGTTCGGAGCATACCGGTATCGTCATGACGGTGTCGACCGACCGCACCGGGGTCCAGGTCTACATGGGCGGCGGGATCGGCGGCAGCTATCCGGAAGGCAAGCACGTCGCGTACCGGCGCTTCGCCGGATTCTGTCTCGAAACGCAGGAGTGGCCGGACGCGCCGAATCACCCCGGATTCCCCTCCATCGTACTGCGCGCCGGGGCGGAATACCGCACCCGCACCGTCTACCGCTTTACCACGGATAAGTAGTCATGGCAAAGGAAATAGAGCGCAAGTTTCTGCTTGAAAACGAGTTGTGGCGGGACTCCGCCGGGGCTCCGCGCCGTCTGGTGCAGGGGTACTTCGAAACCGGACCGTGCGGATGCACGCTGCGCGTCCGCGATGATGACGGGGAGGGACGGCTGACGATCAAGGGACGCCCCTGTGGTTTTGCCCGGAGCGAGTTCGAATACGCGATACCCGCCGCGGATGTGGCGGCGATGCTCGAAGAGTTCTGCGCTCCGCGGATCGTGGAAAAACTGCGCTATTTGGTGGAGTACGGCGGATTCACCTGGGAGATCGACGAATATTTGGGCGACAATTCGGGGTTGTTCACGGCGGAGATCGAACTGCCGGCGGAAAACACCGAATTCCCGCGTCCGCCGTGGTTGGGGGAGGAGGTGTCCGGGATCGCCCGCTACACCAACGGCGCGTTGAGCCGTCATCCCTACCGCCTGTGGCAGCAATAAGTTTCCGGTACAAATAAAACGGCGGACACCCGTATCGGGGCGTCCGCCTTTTTTTTTGTGTCGCAGCAGCTTATATTTCCGTCGAAAAATCCGGATCCCACGGATAGCGGATATCCAGCTCCGCTCCGCCGCGCAATGCCGATTCGGCGGCGTAGATGCCGGGAAGCGTCATCCGCAATCCCTCGCGCAGATTGATCGGCGCCTTTTTGACTCCGCCGCGCAGCGCGGCGAAAAAGTGGTCGAAGAGCGCATAGTCGGCGCCGCCGTGCCCCGCCTGCGCTCCCGGAGTGTTGGCGTACTCGGGGCGCGGTTTGTCGATCACGAGTTCCGCCCCCTGTTTGAGCCCGTAGAGTTTTTCGCTGCGGATCACGCACCGCGCCGGTGATTTGCCGCGCTCCGCCAGCCGCTCGAAGTACCCCGCCGTTCCCATCACCCGGTACGAGTGGAGACCGCATCCGGCGTAGTTGATCGACGACACGGTGAGCCGCACCACCACGCTGTCGTCGGTGTGGAAATGCGCCGTCATCAGATCGTGCTGATTTGCTTCGCCGCAGATCTGCGCTCCGGTGCTGAGGCACGATACCTTGCGCAGATCGCCTTCGATCACCCGCAGCAGCGGTCCCAGCGAGTGCGTGCAGTAGAGTATCGGCATCCGGGTGCGCCGCCACGGGGAAACGCCCCACAGATGGCGGACGTCGTGGATGTACTCGGCTTCCAGATAGGTCGGCTTGCCGAGCAATCCCTGTTTCCAGAAGTCGCACAGCGCTTCCACGAAACCCCATTCGTTGGGGTTGGCGCCGATCATCAGCATGGTGTCGGCGTGAAGCTGGGTGTCCCACAGATCCCGCGCCTCCTGCAATGTCCGGACCGTCGGGATGTCGGAAAACACGTGCTTGCCCGCCTTCAACCCGGCGATGCAGAACTCGGCGTGGCAGTGCGCCGGCGTCTCGACGATCAGCAGATTGAAATCCGCCTGCGCCAGCATGACGGCAAAGTCTTCGTAAAACTTGGCGTTCGGGAATTCCTCCCGGATCGACGGCTGCCCCGCCCGCTGACTTTCGCTCCAGAGTTTCGGCTGCAGGTCGCACACCGCCGCCACCGTGACGCCGGGAAACGATGCCGCCAGACGCAGCATGGAGCGCCCGCGCGATCCCAGACCCACGACTGCGATAGTGATGTCTTTCATGGTCAAAAAATTCCTGATATTCCTGAAAAGAGAGTTTATTCCAGAACCTTGAGCGCGTGCCGGACGTTGCCGAACGGCGCGCTGACTTGGACGCCCTGGACCGCGGAGCGGATCGCCGCGATGCTTTCGCGGGCGATCTCGATGCCGGTCTGACGCTGGATCTCGCGGTCATCCGAGCGCGCCATGCGTTCGATCACCGAATCCGGGACGCTGACCCCCGGCACCTCGGTCTTCATGAACTGGGCGTTCTTCAGACTGGTGAGCGGCCAGACACCGGCGATCAACGGCAGATGCAGATGTTCGATGCGCCTGACGAAAGCCAGCAAGGCTTCCACATCGAACACCGGCTGGGTAATCACGAAATCCGCTCCCGCCTCCGCCTTTTCGCAGAGCCGCCGGTATTCGCGCTCGGGGTCGATGGCGCTGGGGTCGGCGCCGACGCCGATCACGACATGCGTCTGTGCATTGAGTTTGTCGCCGCCGAGGTCGATGCCCCGGTTCATCCTGGTCTGCAGTTTCACCAGTCCGATGGAGTCGGTGTCGAAGACGCCGCTGCTGAACGGATAGTTGCCGAGTTTCGGCGGATCGCCGGTGATGAAGAGCAGATTGTGGATACCCAGACCGGCATATGCCAGAAGTTCCGCCTGCAAACCGATCAGACTGCGGTCGCGGCAGCAGCAGTGAGGGATGGTCTCCATTCCGGTCTCCCGCTCGATGGCGGCGGCGGTCGCCAGCGGGGTGATCCGGGCGCTCGCCCGGGGGCCGTCGGGCAGGTTGACCGCGTCGACCCCGGCTTCCCGGCAGAGTTTGGCGGCGGCGACCGCCCCCGAGAGGTCGAAGCCGCGCGGCGGAGTAAGTTCCACGCCGGTCACGAACTTGCCGGCGGCGAGTTTCGCCCCGAATCCGGAACGTTCCGCCAACGGGGGAGGGGGCGGCAGCGTGTCGTCTTTCGCCTCCAACTGCGGTATGGTGCGTTTTTCCGCCAGCACCAGCGGTTTGATAGTGCGCGCCAGTTCCGCGATGTGCGCCGGTCCGATGCCGCAGCAGCCGCCGATACCCGCGGCGCCGAGTTGAGCGTAGCGTTTCGCATAGGTCGAAAAATACTCTCCGCTCGTCATGTACAGCATGCGTCCGTCGATCCCGCGCGGGACCCCGGCGTTGGGTTGTACGATGACGGGATACTGCGACTTGGCGACGAGTTTTTCCAATTCGTGGAGAGTGCTTTCGGGGCCGCCGCCGCAGTTGAGCCCGACGGCGACGGGTTTTTCGCCGTCATGTTTTTCCACTTCGGCGAGAAACTCCAACAGCGGATCGGCATTCGCTCCGGCAGTGGGGTCGATGGCGAAACTCACCACGTAATCCGTGCCGGGGAATTTTTTCATCGCCGCAAGAACCGCGGCGAGGTCGGCGAGCGTCCGCAGCGATTCGAAGATCAGAAAATCCGCTTCCGACAGCCCGGATATCTGTTCTTCCACGAGTTCCCTGCGGCTGCGCCGATCTTCCGCCGACTCCGGGTCGCCTACGGGACCGATGGAGCCTGCCACCAGCGCCTTGTCGCCGGCGATCTCGCGCGCGAGGCGCACTGCCGCCTGATTGATCTTCACCGTGTCCGCCGCCAGTCCGAAGCGTCCCAGCCGCCGCGCATTTGCATTGAAGGAGTTGGTCGTCAATACCTCGGCTCCGGCATCTATGTATGACCGGTGGATGTCGCGTATCGTCTCCGGCGAGGACAGGCACAATTGTTCGTAAGAGGCGTTGACGAAAAAGTTCCGGCGGTATATCTCGGTACCCATGGCGCCG
>CACZPY010000322.1 GCA_902783135.1 uncultured bacterium | reverse complement strand
CGACATCGGTCTTCGCGCCGTTCCCGTCAAGTGGCAGCAGCCCAATCAAGGCGGCAACGCTTACGGCAAGCTGCAGCTTTTCACCTACGGCGGCAACAATTGGTTCTATGTGAAGAAGTAATGCTGCCCTTTGTATGAAAGATCGGCGGCCGGAGGGATCCGGCCGCCTTTCGTATTTTAAAGGGAGGGCGTTTCTCGGCGATCAGTGTCCCGCCCGGGCCATATGCAAAAGCCGGAGCGTCATCACATCCCTTCATCACCGTCCAATCCGTCGCCGACGTAATCGTCCGTGCCGTCCAATCCGTCGCCGACGTAATCGTCGGGGTAGCCGTCGTCGAACCGAGCCTCGTTGTAATCGGGATCGTTGTTGTTCGGGGGGCGACCTTGTCCCCGCGGGGAGGCCATGCTTGCCCCCAATGCCGCACCAAACAGAAAGTCCAGCGGTGATGGCGTACTTCCGGTCGCCTTGGCACCGGTATTGGCGTCGCCGCGTTCCACCCCGCGGCGAACGACCCGGCAACCATCCGGGAAGGTAGTTGTTTTGAACCTGCAGTTGCGCGGGACGCTGGCTTCTTTCAATTTTCCGCACGAGGAAAATGCGAAGAGGCCGATTTGCGTAACGCTGTCTGGAATCCAAGCTCTTTGCAGATTTACGCAATCGCTGAACGCTTTATCTCCGATTGTCGCGATCCCCTTGCCGATGGTCAGATTCTGCAGATTTTCGCATTCACTGAATGCATAATCACCGATTTTCGTCACGCTGTCGGGAATTTTCACGTTTTGCAGACTTTCACATTTCCAGAATGCGCTTTCGCCGATTTTCGTTACCCCATCGCCGATGATCAGATTCTGCAGGTTTTCGCAATCTCTGAACGCATCATTTCCAATTTTCACGACACTTCCTGGGATGGTCACGCTTTGCAGACTGCCGCATTCGTTAAATGCCCACTCCCCGATTCCCCTGATCCCCTGTGGGATGACCACGCTTTGCAGTTTTTTGCATCCGGAAAAAGTATGTTCCCTGATTTCGGTCACGTTTTTCGGGATCGTCACATACCGCAGATTGCCGCAGCCGTAAAACGCGCTGTCGCCGATCTCGGTCACGCTGCCGGGAATGTTCACGCTCTGCAAGTTGCCGCAATACCGAAACGCGGCGCTCCCGATCTTGGTGACACCCGACGGGATCGTATAGTGATCTTCCATAAAGTTCGAAGGAAAACTCATAAGAATCTTTCCGTCGGTGGAAAATTCTATCCCCCGCTCCCGGTCTATTTCGATTTGCCGCATTTCAGGTGAAAGTTCCGACGGCGCCTGCGCATTGTCGGACTTCCCGTCGCCGCCTGCCGGATCGCGGCGGACGATCCGGCAGTCATCCGGGAAGGCATCGCTCCCAATTTCGCAGTTTTGCGGCACATGAATTTCCTTCAACTTGCCGCACGAGGAAAACGCATTGAATTCGATTTTCGTAACGCTGTCGGGGATCCGTACTCGCTGCAGATTCACGCAATTGCTGAATGCATACATACCGATCATCACGACTCCTTCGTCGATGGTCAGATCCTGCAAATTTACGCATCCCATGAACGCATGATCCCCGATTTTCACGACACTTCCGGGGATGGTCACGCTTTGCAGACTTTCGCATCCGTTGAACGCATGATCCGCGATTTTTACGACACTGGCGGGGATGGTCACGCTTTGCAGACTTTCGCAATCCTCGAATGCTTGATGCCAGATGTTCTTGACTCCGAATGGTATGATGACGCTCTGCAGTTTTCTGCATCTGCAAAAAGAATATTCCCCGATTTCGGTAACCCCTTCGGGGATCTTTACGCTCCGCAGGTTGTGGTAATCCTCAAACGCGGATTCCCCGATCTCGACGACCCCATTCGGGATCGTATAGTGATCTTCCATAAGATCCGGATCCGAAGCATATCGGATAAATATCTTTCCGTCGGCGGAAAATTTGATCCCTCTTGCCCGGTCCGCTTCGATCTGCCGCATGTCCGGCTCCCGGTCATCGGCGCCGGCGGCCGTTTTTTGTTCATCGCCGGGACATTGCTCGTCGGGTTTTATGACGATCTCGCTGTTGCACTTCGGGCAAACGGCCTTGCGCCCGATGTCTTCGACCAGCGAGGAGAATCTTTGACCGCAATGGGGGCAGGAAAACCCGAACTCGGGAGCATCTTGCCGATTTTCACTCATGATCGCACCAGTAGGTTTCGTCGGTTCCGAATCCGGCGATCTCCGCGCAATATTCGCACATCGCCATGAAGGGCTGCCACTCGTTCGGATAGGCGTTCATACCGTCGGATCTCCTGACCCGACCGTCCGCGCCGTGAATCTCCAGACGCCAGTGCGTACCGTCCAGCACCGGCTCGTAATACTCTTCCTTCCATGCCGGGAAATCGCATACCGAGAGCAACTCCCCCAGTTTTTTCCACTCCGCCTCGCCGCACCGATGCTCGACGCGGCGGGTTTCGCTTTCGCAGACCACCAGACGACCTTCCGCGGTGATGGTCAACGCCCGCCGGATCAGCGGCCAGGTGTCCGCGGCATATATCAATTTTTCAAAAGCGATCTTACCCATGCTTCACCTCCGCGTGCCGCGGGTGCGTCCCTGAGCATCGCGATAGGTCGTGCCGCTGCCGCTTTGCGTCGCCGTTCCGGCGGTGCGCCCCTGCGCGTCGCGGTAGGTCGTCGTGCTGCCGGACTGGGTCGAGGTGGCGACCGTCCGCCCCTGCGCGTCGCGGTAGGTCGCTCGGCTGCCGTTGACGGTTGCCGTGCCGATGATCCGCCCTTGGGCATCGCGGTAGGTCGTGGTGCCGCCGTTGGTGGTGGAGGTCATGGTCGTGCGGCCCTGCGCGTCGCGATAGGTAGCGCGACTGCCGCTCGTCGTGACCGTTCCCGTCGTCCGTCCCGACGAATCACGGTAGGTCTGCGTCTCCGCGGCATCGGTGCCGAGAGCGAAGAATGCGATCACCAGAATGATTTGCCAAAATTTGATCATGCCCATACCTGCCTCCCCGGTTAATGTTCGAGCATAATATATCCCGTGAAACTGTCAAATAACGTCAGTCAAAACGAAAAATCGGAAAAATTTTGAAAAAAAATTCGCTCTCGGCGATTTATGCCATAGATCCTGCCGTTGCCGTCACCCCCCCATGCCGCTGTCGGGAAAAAGCGGTTTCCGGTCCGGTTGGGAGTTCACGCTGTCGCGCTTTGTGGAATCCTTGAAAAACCCGGAAAGGATGCTATAGTATAATATTTGTTTCCCACGTTTCCCAATCAACACAAGGAGTGGAATATGAACGACAAAGTCAAGGCCGGCGTCGAAAACATCGACAAGACGGCGGAAAAGTGCAATTCGATCATAAACGGCTTTTTCGACAAGTATTTGGAGTTGTTGAAAGCCAAAGACGACGCCATCCTCGGCGGAGTGGAATACGTCGCCTCCCGTTTCGGCGTTTTCGCCATGATCGTCTGCGGATTGCTCTACACGATCCTGTGCCTGAAAAACATGTTTTTCTCGATTTTCTTCAAGGATTCGCCGGTCAAGATGTGTTTCGTGCTGGCGATCGGTAGTTTGATCGCTCTGGCGATCTGCGTCTACGCCGCCACCAAGATGATGGACGCCCTGTCCAAGGTCATCAGTTCTTCGGTCTGCAAAATATCTTCCCTCAACATCTTTTCCGTGATGACCGCGATCGGTTTGCTGCTGACCGTCGCATTCCTGCTCGGCGGGATCTACTTCGCGATCGAATTCGAGACCGTTCAGCTGTTCCTCTACGGGCTCGGCGGCGCCGTGTTTTTCGCGCTTATCACTCTCTACACCGCCAATCCGGAAAAATTCGGCATCGTTGCGGATGAAACGGCTTCCGCCGGCGAAGATTTCGTTTCCATATCCACCTTCGGGCTGAAAGTCATGCTCCGGCTGGTCCCGGTGGCGCTGCTGGTGTTGTCGGTCATCGGCATCATCCAGATCATTCCGATGCTTTTCACTTCCTACATCCGTTCCGGCGAAAACGCCAACCATCTCATGACGATGAATATGTTGGCGGACATGACCACCTCCATGGTGTTCGTCTTCATCGGCCTCATGCCGCTGGTGGTCTATCTCATCTACATTTCCTACTATGTGGCTCTCGATCTGATCCGGGCGATCCTGCAATTGCCGGGCAAACTCGACGGACTCAAAAAGTAGACTGGCGCGCGCCATGCGACCGGGGCATTCGGGGGCGACCTCGAGTGCCCCTTGATTTCTCATAACAAGGCGTCCTCACGAAAACGAGAGCGAGGACGCAGGTCGGGAATGCCGACTTTGCCGGAGCGGGGAGCGCCCGCCGACAACAAAAAGGTTTGTACACAGGATGACAGCAGGAAAACGACAGCCGGAGTGCCGGTGCTGCGAATGCAGACGGCGCATCGAAGAACTGGAAAGATCGGTGAGCGATCTGCGGCGGCAGATCGCGCGGCTCGATGGAGGTTCCGGCGCCGGCAAGTCGGTCTGGCCCGACGACACCTTCAATTACCTCGCCATCGGCAACAGCCTGACCATACACGAGACCTGCAAGTACTGGTGGAACTGCGTCGGCATGGCGGCGAGCGACGCCGATCACGACTATTTTCACCTCGTCCGCAGCGGATTGGGGAAACGCTTCGGCAAAGTCACGGCGAAGACCTTCCCCTTTTCCGCTTGGGAGCGCACCGCCCACGACCGCGACCAGACGCTTGCGGACCTCGACCGGGTGCTCGACGAACGCCTCGCGCTGGTCACCGTCCAGCTCGGAGAAAACGTCGTCGATAGCGCGACCTTAGCCGAAGATTACGTTTCGCTGATCGAGCATATCCGGCGGAAGACGGAGGGCAGGGCGCAGATCATCGTCGTCGGGGACTTCTGGCACAAAGACGCCGCCCGCTCCGACGCCGCGCGGAAGTGCGGTGTCGATTATGTGTCGCTCGACGACATGCACGACGTGCCGGAATACCGCAGCCGGATCGGCGCGCTGGTCCTTGACGCGGAAGGCAAGGAACATGTGGTCGAACACTCCGGCGTGGCGAAACACCCGGGGGACAAGGGCATGGCGGAGATCGCCGGCAGGATCCTGAACGCGGTACGCCCGCCGGCGGAGAGCTGAACCGCACCCCCGCGCGGGTTCAGCGGCGAGCGAGCAGTGCCAGCCGAGCGAGTCGATCGAGTCGCAGAGCACGGTCTGCCGTCCGGCGGCGGGCTGTTCGTCGCGGCGGTAGATGCCGCGCAGGCGGAACGCGTCGGAGTTGTCGCGCCGCTCGGTGCAGACGATGTACCCGTTGCGGGTCGCCCAGTTGATCAGCACCATGCCGACGATCACGGCGATGATCATTCCGGCAGTGGCGACCGTGTAGCCGAGCGCGATGCCGTCGCGCCAGTCGAAGTTCTCGAAGACCGAGGTCATGCCGCCGACCGTGCCGTGCCCGCCTTGAAAGCCGATCTCCAAGAGATTGCCGAAGGCGGGAGGCACCCCGAACAACGGAGCAAGCACGAACCCCGTGATCCCCAGCCCGAGCACATACTGTCCCCACGCGAGGATCTGCCCGAAGCAGAGTTGCGGAAACGCGAGTTTCAGCATTTCCCCGACTTTCGGCGTCGCCATGCCGAGAAAGAGTGACGCGAAGATCACGTTGATCAGAAATCCCGGGATCTTCCCCGCGGCCGTGATGAGTTCCCGGTCGATCGCTCCCGGAAACAACTGGATCACGACCAGACCCGCGATGCCGCCGATCACCGAACTCGGCAGATAAAGTTTCTGCAGCAGCGGTATGCCGACGCGCAAGAGCTTGCCGACCAAGAGCAGCAGCGACAACAAGCAGAAACCTGAACGGCGATCATGGCAGCTCCCGGAATTTACCGACTCGAATCGAAGGGGCCTGCGCGACTTGTCCGCGGCGGGTCACTTGTGGTTTTTTCCGTAGACCTTTTCGGGATCGAAGAGCTTTTCGCCCAGTTCGGTTACGGAGCCGTCGGCGTTGAGGCGGCGGAAAAAGCAGCTGGCATGTCCCGTATGACAGGCGGCGCCGCCGATCTGCTCCACTTTGAAGATCACCGTATCCTCGTCGCAGTCGACGAGGATCTCGTGGACGATCTGCACGTTGCCGGAGCTTTCGCCCTTGTGCCAGAGCTTCTGACGGGAACGGGAAAAATAGACGCCGTGCCCCGTTTTGAGCGTTTCGTTCCAGGCCTCCTCGTTGATGTAGGCCAGCATGAGCACTTCGTTGGTCTTCCAGTCCTGCGCGATGGCGGGGATGAGTCCGCCGCACTTGGCGAAATCCAGTTTCAGCATTTTCTTTTCCTCGCAAGGGGTTATTCGATGATCTTGTTGAGGGGGAACTCCACGATGCCCTGCGCTCCGGCCCGTTTCAGTTCCGGAATGAGTTCCCGCGCCGCGACTTCGGAAATGATGGTGTTCACCGCCACCCATTCGGGATCCGACAGCGGCGAGACCGTCGGCTTTTCCAGCGCGGGGAGCAGCTTCAGCACGGCATCGAGCCCCGCCTTGCGGACGTTGAGCATCAGCCCGCATTTGCCCTTGGCGAGCATCACTCCCTTGAGCAGCATAGCGAGATTTTCGATCTTATGCCGCTTGAACTCCGACTTCATGGCGTCGTGGTTGGCGATGAAGCGGGTGGTGGAAACGCACAGCGTGTCGACGATCCGCAGATTGTTCGCCTTGAGCGAGGACCCCGTTTCGGTGATCTCCACGATGGCGTCGGCAAGCCGGGGCGGCTTCACCTCGGTGGCGCCCCAGGAGAACTCCACCTTGGCGCTGACGTTGTTGGCTTCGAGGTAGCGGTTGGTCATGCCCACGGCCTCGGTGGCGATGCGCTTGCCTTCGAGGTCCTTGACCGAGTTGATGGGGGAGTCGTTGGGCACCGCCAGCACCCAGCGCAGGGGCGAAGTTCCGGTCTTGCCGTAGACGAGCTCGGCGGCTTCGTGGACATCGGAACCGTTTTCGCGGATCCAGTCGTACCCGGTGAGACCGCAGTCGATGATGCCCATTTCGACGTAGCGGGACATTTCCTGCGCCCGGATGAGCAGACATTCGATCTCCGGATCGTCGATGGTGGGGTAGTAGGATCGGGAACTGATCTGGATCTTGAATCCGGCCTTGTTGAAAAGATCCACGGTGGCCTCTTCCAAGCTCCCCTTGGGGATACCCAGCATTAGTTTTTCCATAAAGCAATATCCTTTCGATCACAGTTGCATGGTGGATAAAATACACTGGAAGCGTCTTTTGTCAAGCAAAATATGTAATTTTTCGCCTCCGGCGCCGAAATGATCCGGGGGGGCAATGACGATCCCGGCAAAAGAGAACACGGACCTTCGGGGGAGGCTGTATCACATCGTGCCGCGGCGCGCAGTAAGATCACCCGAGGTTGATCGGCGCGCCGTCGCCGTTCTGCAAGTCCCCGCCCTCGATGATGCGTTTGACCATGTTGGCGAGCTTTTCCTTGGTGAGCGGCTTCAGGATGATGGCGTCGAAATGCGACATGTCGAAATTGCCGTTCGTCTCGACATCGGCGGTCTGCGCGACGATCGGGATATGGGCAAACCGGGGATCCATCTTCACTTCGGCGG
>CACZPY010000321.1 GCA_902783135.1 uncultured bacterium | reverse complement strand
GGCTCCCGCGCCGGCTCCGGCTCCCGCGCCCATAGCGCCGCCGCCCCCGGCTCCCCCGGTCCCCGGTGCGCCCGCCGCCCGCGTGCTCATCAACGACGAGTACTACAGGCTCCGCAATCTCGCCTCGGTGACGGTGTTCCAGACCAACGTTCCCGTGGGCAGCGACATCGAATTCAAGCTGGGCGAGGAGATCGACCGCGGCATGATCTGGAGTGTCGTCGGCAACTACGATCCGATGATCTGCCGCGTCAAGCTCGAACATGACCGCGACGGCGTGTGGCCGGTCCGCTACGACAAGGCGGAGATCGAACTCAAGGCGCTCGGTCGCGGCGCGACCCGCATCGAGTTCGTGAACGCCAACGGCAAGCGCGTGATCGTCAACTTCTACGGAATGTAAGTCTTTCCGTCTTCGCCCCCGGAGCCGGCGCGGGATCCCGCCGCTCCGGGGGTTGACATTTCCCGCTGGGTATATGAATCACCGCCGTCCTTCCGCGGGCGGCGGGACAAAACCGGCAGAGGAGGATCCCCATGGGCAGCGACAGATATCACGGTTTCAAGGTGTCCAGCGACATCGACGGCACCACCAGCACCTTCGTTTACCACGGCGGCAAGAGCGAAATGGAGGCTCTTGCCGCGGAACACCGGATCGACGAAGCCGGTGAATCCGGATGGCTCCGTTCGATCCGGGTCTACCAGCACGACGGCGCCGACTGGGAGTGCGAATTGAAATACGAGGCGCCCGAAGAGTGGACGTCGATATCCAAGCCGGAGCGGAAATGGGGCAGACGCAACTGTCAGTTGCGCGGGGCGATGCTCTCGCGCCCGCTGGAGTCGCATCCCGGCTACCGCACCTGCTGGAACCACCGCCTCTGCGCCGCCCCCGGCGTTTCGACGCGTCCCGCGTGGTACGAGTCCGCCACGGACACCGCGATCCCCGCCGCCGACGCCGACCGGTACTGCTGGTGCCGCACCTTCGCGGAACCGCCGCATGACGATTCCGGCGCGTGGCGGGTGCTCGCCGAAGCCGTCAAACCGGGAGTGGAAAGTTACGATCTCGCCGCGTACAGCGTCGTCGAGACCGCCCGTTTCCGTTCCGCCTCCGCGGCGGGGCGGATGGTCGGCGACGTGCTGAACCGGATCGGCACCCCCGCCAACACCTTCGGGATCACCGGCGGCAGCTGGAAGTGCGACGACGCCGAGGTGTCGTGGAACGGCAGCTGCTGGATCGCCCGCCTCAGCTGGACCCGCAGCGGCGACGACGCCGGCTGGGACGCGGACCTCTACGAGTGACCGCGCGGCGGAAAGGGGTGGCGATATGTCTCTGCATTATCTCGCTTCCGGGGGCGACTGGCGTTCGATGTGGAACGAGGAAGTCCTGCCTTATCTGCGCTCGCTGCAATTGACCGCGGGCGACGGTCTGCGGCTCGACCGGCGTCCCGCCGGAACATGGATACGCGCTCTCCCGGGAGCGGGCGCCCGCGGCAAGGGCGCGGGCGCCGGGTATTCCGGCTACTTCAAGTTGTCCTGCGCGGCGACGGCGGGAGGGTGCGCCGTGACCATCGCCGACGGCGCGACGGGCGGAGCATCCACGGCGGTGGTGAACGGCGGCACGGTCTACCAGATCGCGCCGTACACCGAGACGGTCACGGGCGACCGGCTGTTTTTTCTGAAGTACACTCCCGCGCGTTATGCCGGCGGTGCGGAATCGACTCCGGCGTCGCTCGTGATCGCGTCGCTCGGTCCCGCGAACGGCGCGTTTCCGGTACTGCCTTCGGGCGGCACCGGCGGCGCGTACTACATGCAGCTCGGGCGGTGCCTGTGGAACAACGGTTCTCCGCGGATCGTTCAGGACTTCACGGCTGGCGTCGCGGAGTTCAACTGGTATGTGAACTGCAACTCGTACGCTGGCGAATGATGAGTGATGAAAGATGAAATGGCGCTGACGCGCAATGCAAGCCGCCCGGCTTCGCCAGAGGCCACGCCGTGGCAAGCCGTTGCTGGAACGGGCGTTTTTGTACGGATGTGTACGGAGTAGGCGGGGTTGGAACCTAAACCCCGGCGTCGGCGGACATACACCCGTTCATACGCGCGCCAACCACCACATTATCCGTAAAAATCCGTACTTATCCGTTTGAGCGTCGGTTTTGTGTCGGCGGCTTCGTATTGCGCGCCAGCGTTTCACGCTTCGTACGCGGGACAGGCGGTCATCGGATCGGGTACGACAGTACGCGACCGATAACCGTAAACCGATAACCGTAAACCCTTTAACACTTGGACCCACATGGACAGACCGATATTTCTGAACAGCTCGGGCGGCATCATCGCCCCTTACGCCTTGCGGACGCAGGTACCCGTACTCAACATCGCGCCGTATGTGGAAACCGTGACGTTTCCGGTCGTCAGCGTCGATTCGTCGGCGATCTTCGGCGATCACCCGGAAAACCTGGCGACCGTCACGATTTCGAGCGGCGCGGCGCTGACCTTCTTCGTGGACAGCGTGGCGGGCGGCGACGATCCATCCGGCAACGGGTCGTATGACGATCCGTGGCGGAGCCTCAAAACCGCGTCGGATTTCCTCCACTGTGCGCAATGCGTCCTCAACACCGCCGCCAAGTACATACAAGTCAAGGTGCGGGGGACGGTCGACTACGGTTCCGCATGGGATCCCATGCCCGGACGCGGCTGCAAGCTGATCCTCGCGGGGTGGGGCGGACGCTGCGACCTCGGCAGCGCGAATTACTCCGTCGATTACGCGCTCGGCCTCAAGGGGCGCGCTCCCGGCAGCACCTGTTCCGGCTGCGCGATCTCCGGCGGCGCCGACGTGGGACGCGCGTGGTACGCGGTCGACTGCGAGTTGAGCGGCGCCGTGATCGCGGGAGCGGCGTACAACTGCTCGGGCGGCAGACTAATACGGACCATACAGCCCAATGTGGTCTACGGCGGGAACTACTCCGATTATGTGGATGCGACCTATGTCTACAGTACGCATATAGTGCGGAACGGCGCCATTTCGGCGGCGCTCTACGTCACCAGCGCGGCGGTCTCGGCAAACGTCACGGCGACGGTGATCTCGTCGGGCGGCGGCGTCCTGAACTTCACCGCCGTGGCGGTGAGCGCGGGTTACAAAGCCTGCCTCGTCGACTGCGAGGCCTCGGCGGTCGTCGGAGCCGCCGGCGGCAGCCAGTGTTATGCCCGGGCGGCGGCGATGGATATCTGCGGACCGCCGATAGTTTCCGGGGGCGTCTGGTATGCCGACGCCTCCGCCGCGGCGGAGGCGTCCGGCGGCGTGGACGACGCCCGGGCGGCGGCATGGGCGAGCGGACTTTGGTCCGGGACCACGGCGTACAACGCGCAGACCGTGATGTCGGCGACGGCGGCGGCGCGGTGTTACGACACCGCCAACTACCGGACGCGGGCGTATGAGATCGAAGAAACGTGCAATCTGGGGACGAGCTGCAATATCTCGCGGATCCATCAGTACAGCAGCAGCGTCGTGACTTCCACCACGGTCCGCAGCAGCGGGAGTTGCCCATGACGCGGTCGGGCGTCGCATCGAACGTGACGGCGGAGGAAATGCGGCGGATCGTCGCGGCGCTGGCGGCGGATCTGCCGCCGCCCGCGGATATAAAATTGCGCCCGCGGAGGGCGGAACTCTGCGTTCACGCGCACGACACGGGAGTTCCGGCGTTCGTCAATCTGCCCTGCCGCGGCAACCGGATCGAGTGCCGCAAAACGGGCGTCGTGACCTATGCGGCGGCGTGCCGCGCCGGAACGTGCCGATATTACAGCCGCGGTCCGTCCGTTACCGCATGACAGCGGTCCGGGTTACACATATTGCCCCGCGGGAGAATTGAAAAATCACCGCGAGATGCTATTGTAAGAAGACGTCCGACGGGGCGGGACGGATTACGGATGTGCTGTCATGCGGTGGTTCAGGTATTCGGCATTGACGTTATGCGGCGGAGCGCTGGGGTACGGCGTCGGCAGACTGGCGTGGGATTTGCTGCGCTTCGATTGCGCAACCGGCAATGCATTGTGGAGAAACGGCGGCGAACTGCCCGGCGCGGTTGCCGGAGCGCTGCTGTTTTTGGTGTGTTTCCGGCGACGGGCCGATACGGCATGGCGGTGTTGGCTGCCGGTGCTGCCGGGGGCCGTTCTGATGATGTTTTTTCCGCGCGAAGCGGCGGCGTGGTGCGGGTTTGTGCTGTGCGCGGGATGCGGCGTGCTGCGCTGCGGCGGGGCGGGCATACTGGGCGGCCGACTTTTCGTGCGCATCCTTCGGAGAGCGGCGGAACTTCTTTCGCGCCGGTCCGCGGCGGCGATTTTTTTCATTGCGGCATTCGCGTCGGGTTTCCTGATGCAGCTCAAGGCTTTCGACAGTTACTACCTCAACTACCTCGATTGGGGAGAATATGCCGAACTGTATCTGCGGGGGAAATGGGGCGTTACCGGCGCCGGGCACTGCAACATTCTGCCCGATCTGCTGCTGTTTCCGCTGCTGCGCGCGCTGCCGTTCCCCGGAACGCTTTTCGCCGTCAATGCCGCGCTGATCGCTTCGGCGGTTCCGCTGACGCGGCAGCTGGCGGCGGATCTGCGGGCGTCGAAGACCCTGACGGCGCTCGCCATGCTGTGCGGAGTTTTCATGCCCGGATTGACCGGTCAGTATCTCTGCCTCTTTTACGGTTATCATCCGGTGGTCTTCCTCATTCCGGTCCTGCTGGCATTTTTCTGCTGCCGCGCCTCCGGAAACCGCGTCGGGATGGCGGTGTTCTTCACCCTTTCGCTGGCGGTGCAGGAGACCGTCGCACTCTTCTGGTGCGGTTGGGCGCTGCAGCTGCTGGCGCGCCGCGACTGGAAACGCGGATGCGCGCTGTTCGCCGCCATGGCGGGGCTTTTCTACCTGATGGCAAACGGCATTTCCGGCGGCGCCTATGTTCAGGCCGGGCGTTACGCGGCGCTCGGCGGCTCTCCGGCGGCGGTGGCGTTTTCGCCGTTCCGGGATCTTCCGCTCTTCTGCCGGACGCTTTTCAGCATGCCGAATCTGCGTTTCATGCTGTATCTGATGATCCCGGCGGGGTTTGCCGCGGCGGCGTTTCCCCGCGTGCTGATCGCGGGGGTGCCGATACTGGCGGGGGTGCTGCTGCAGAGTTACGACTCCGGCAAAAACCTCGCTTCGCAGTACGCGCTCGAGCTTTCGGTGCTGATCCTCGCGGCGGCGGTGGAGCATCTGGCGCGCCTGGGACATGGAACGCCGTCCCCGGTGCTGCGGGCCGTGATGGCGGGCATCCCCGGAGCGGAGCGCGCCTGCCGCCAATACCGCGGGAGTCTGTGGGCGCTGTCGGTATTGCTGGTCGCCTCGCATCTGCTGTTGGGACAGAGTCTTTTCCTGGGTGCGAGGGCGTTCTGGGGACCGGACCGGGGCGGATTCCGTTCCGTCGGAAACCTGCCCGGCGGCGCTCCGGTCACGCAATTTCTGGAGCGGTTCGTTCCCGCCTCGGCGCGGCTGCTCGCATCGGGACGCGTCCGGTCGCGGATGCTCTTCCGCAACGTGACCGCTCCGCCGGATTCTCCGCACCGCCCCGGCGATGTGATCGTGGTCGATCTCGACGACATTTTCCCCAACGACCGTCTGCGGGCGCAACTTTACGCCGATCCGCAGGTCCACCCCTGCACCACGGTCAACTGGCGCGGAGTGCGGCTGGCGCTGTACCGGGTGTCTCCGCCCGGAGTGCCGAAGACGATGCCGCCGTTTCTGCGTGAATCTCCGCCACCGGATCCGGCGACGGCGGGTGCGACGCCCGGCGCCGGAGACGAATACATATCGCTGCGGGTCCTGCCGGGGAACAGGATCGGCGCGTCGGTCGTGAAGACCCCGCCCGCCGACGTCGATCTATTACTGTATTTTTCCGACGGCAGATGCCTGCCGGTGCCGTTTGCGCACGGATTTCTGCCGGCGAATGCGGCGCCTCCGGGAACGCAGTTCGTATTCTCCGCCGGACCGGGATTGCTTTCGGTGCGGCTCCGCCGCCGCTGACCCGTCCGCGCCCCCGTCCGCAGGCGGATCGAAAATCCGCAAAAAATAATCAAAAAGTATAAAATAAAGATAATTTGTTCATTGAAAGCCATTTTACACATGCTATTTTTATCCCGGAGATAATTGTTGTCGGGTGCATGTCTGGCGGGCGCTGCGGAGCGCCCGCCGCCCGACGATCCGGGAAAGGAATGGCATATCATGAAGGTGGATCTTACCGGTAGGACCGCGGTCGTGACGGGCGGCGGCGGGATCTTGTGCAGTGTGATGGCGAAGGCGCTCGCCGCCGCGGGCGCCAGGGTGGCGATACTCGACCTCCGCGAAGAGGCGGCGGTCAAAGTCGCCGACGAGATCGCGGCGCAGGGCGGATGCGCCGTCGGCATCGGCGCGAACGTGCTCGATCCGGCGAGCCTCGCCGCCGCCGAAAAGACCGTTACGGAAAAGCTCGGCGTCTGCGACATCCTCGTCAACGGCGCGGGCGGCAACAACCCCAAGGGCACGACCAGCAAGGAGTTTCTCGAACTCGACGACCTCAGGAAGCCGGTCGAAGGGCTCAAGACCTTCTTCGATCTCGACCCGGCGGGGGTGGGGTTCGTCTTCAATCTGAACTTCCTCGGCACTCTGCTCACCACGCAGGCATTCGCGCGCGGAATGGCGCTCAAGGGCGGCGGCGCCATCATCAACATTTCCAGCATGAACGCCTTCACGCCGCTGACCAAGATCCCGGCGTACTCCGGGGCGAAGGCGGCGATCAGCAACTTCACGCAGTGGCTGGCGGTGCATTTTTCGCGCGTCAACGTGCGCGTCAACGCGATCGCGCCGGGATTCTTCCTCACCGAACAGAACCGGACGCTCCTCACCAATCCCGACGGTTCCCTCACCGCGCGCGGCAACACGATCCTCGCGCACACGCCGATGGGCAAGTTCGGCAAGCCCGAGGATCTCACGGGGGCGCTGTTGTTCCTGCTCGACGATACTGCGGCGGGCTTCGTGAACGGCGTCGTGCTGCCGGTCGACGGCGGTTTTTCGGCGTTCAGCGGAGTTTAGTCCGGATCTTTCAACCCACGCGAAAGGCGGTATGACATGACGAGAAAAGCGATGGCCATCCTCGGCGCCGCGCTGATGGCGGCGTCGCTCGGCGCGAAGGAGATCAACAACTTCTTCGACGGCGACTTCCCGCAGCTGATCCCCTCGGTGCAGAAACTCGAGCGCCTCGAGACCGGCTACCGGCTGCCCGTCGATCTCGCGATCGCGGCTCCGGATGAGGCGGTGCGCGAGGCGAAACTCGCCGGATCCTTCATCTCGGGGCGCTTCGGCGTATGCAAGACCCATGTCGTCCCCGCGACCGAAAAGGCGGGGATGCGCCTCGTTCTCACGGAGGACGACGTGCCGAAATCTCCGGAAGGTTACACCCTCACCATCTCGCCCGCCGGCATTGAGATCAAGGCACGCGATGTGCGCGGGCTCTTCTACGGCGTGCAGACCTTCGGCAACATCGTCCGCAACAACGTTGTCGTCTCGCTGCCCGGCTGCAGGATCACCGACTGGCCGGATCTCGGCATCCGCGGGGTGTTCCTTAACCTCCGCTATCTCAAAAATCAGGACGTCAAAGGTTTCTGCCGGGCGCTCCGCGCCCTCGCCGAGCTCAAGTACAACACGCTGGTGCTCGAATTCGCCGAGAACCTGCCGATGAAGGACAACCCCTTCACGCTGCGCAAGGAGTTCCTCTCCGAAGCGTCGCTGGCGATGATACGGGAAACGGCGAAAGAGTGCCACATGGAGATCATCCCCCATCTGCAGGTGTTGTCGCACGACACCTGGATGCGGATGCACCCCGACTACAAGGAAAAGATCACCGCCCGCGTCCCCGACACCTCCGCCGGCGACTGGGCGTCCTCGGCGTGCCCCGAAAAGCCGCTGACCCGCGAGCTTACCGTGTACACCATCAACGAGACGATCCGGCTGCTCGAGCCCAAGCGCTTCCATCTGGCGATGGACGAGATGATGCACTGCGAGTGGAACAAGTGCAACCTGTGCCCCGGCGGGCACACCCTCGAACAGCTGATCCGCGAGACCGTGTACTACACGAAGCTCGTCGCCGACCGCGGCATCGAGCCGTGGGTCTACCACGACACCTTCTGCGACAAGGACCGCTCCGGCGGCGAAGCGGCGCTGCCGTATCTCCCCAAAAACACGGTCATCAACATGTGGAGCTACCGCGCCAAACCGACGGTGCAGTACTTCGACTTCTTCCAGAACAAGGGCTTCCGCACCACGGGCGTGAGCTATGTGATGACGCTCGAGAACCTGCGCGCCATTCCGCTGGCGTGCAAGAAGTACGACAATCTCGGCGCGGTCATGACCTACTGGGGATATCTGCGCGAATACACCCGGGACGTCGGGATGGACCGCCTCGGCGCCGCCGGTACCGTGATCGCGGCGGAGTACCAGTGGAAGTGCTCCCCGCGGAGCGTCCACCAGTGGTCCTACGACCCCGCGTGGGAGTTCCGCCGCCGGATGGGCGGGGCTGCGCTGCGCCGCAAGGGCAGCCGCTACGCGAACATCCCGATCGCCGGGGGCTGCAACGCCAAACTCGGCGCGGACGGCCGTTTCCCGAAGCTCGGCCGGGATGAAGTCGCCAAGATCGCCCGCGAGCTCGCCGGTACGCCGGAGGGCTTCAAGCTCGAAACGACCCCCGACGGCAAGATCGCGGCGGCGGTGCTCTCGGACGGCGACGACGCCTACCCGACCCGGAAGGTCACGATCCCCGTCGACGGCTTCTTCCACGGGCTGACGCTGGTGATGACGGCGGCGCGTCCGGCGGCGCCCCGGCGGCTGATGAACCAGAAGAGCCAGATGCGCCTCCGCTACTTCCCGCGGGTGGCGATGCTGACCGTGAATTACGCCGACGGCAAGGTGCGGCGCGTGCCGATCCGCTACAACATGGAGATAAACGACTGGAACGCGAACGCCGGCGGCTACGGCTGCCGCATGGTCGTCCGCGGCAACGCTTCCGGCGGAGAAAACTACGCGATCTACGCCTTCGACTGGAACAATCCCCGCCCGAAGGCGAAGATAGCTTCCCTCGAACTTTCCACGGAAAAACTGTCGGAGAAGGAGAACATCCGCTCCGCCGTCGCGCTGCTCGCCGTTTCGGCGAACGGTCCGAAGGAGCTCAAGACCGCCGAAGCGGCGCTCCCCGAACTCGGAGAGTTCAACACCGTCGCGGCGAAGAAGAACATCCGCAAATTCACCGCCGTCGACTTCAAAAACGGCAGGGGCAAGGTCAGATTTTCGACCGAAGGCGACTTCGTGCGCCCCGTCAGGACCGAGGTCGTGGATGATCCCTCCTCGCCCTCCGGCAAGGCGCTCAAGGTGGTGATGCCGCCCACCGCTCCCGGCAGCCGGGTGCCGCGCGCCATCGTCGACGTGCCGATCCCGGAACAGCTGACCAAGCTCGGTTCGCTGGTGTTCTCCATCCGCGCCGATCCGCCGTCGTACATCCAGCGCAGCGGGGTCTACTTCATGGACCGCGAGATCGAACGGTACAACGTGATGTACAACTGCGTGCGCAAGGACACCGACAAGTGGCAGTACTTCGAGATCCCGTTCAAGATGATGGGTGAAAACGCTCCGGGGCGCGGCGTGACGATCGAAAACGCCGCCACCATCCGGGTCTCGACGTGGCTCGAAAAAAGCGATCGCGACGTCACCTTGTGGTTCGGTCCGATCGCGGCGTCGCCGGACGAAGCGCAATACGTGAGCCCCGCGAACACCTTCAAAGTGGAGTGACGCGGCAGCGGACGATCTGAAATATTCAACACATAGGATATGCGAAACCAAATGGAACAAAAAGCTGATATCGGGCTCATCGGTCTTGCGGTGATGGGCGAAAATCTCGTACTCAACATGGAGCGCAACGGCTTCACGGTGGCGGTCTACAACCGGCACACCGAGAAGGTCGACGCGTTCGTGAACGGCCGCGGCAAGGGCAAGCGCTTCATCGGCTGTCACTCCATCGCGGAGCTTTGCGCGAACCTCAAAACTCCGCGCAAGATCATGTTGATGGTCAAGGCGGGCAAGCCCGTCGACGAACTCATCGCCCAGTTGGAAGAGTTCATCGAACCCGGCGACATCATCATCGACGGCGGCAACAGCTTCTTCCCCGACACCATCCGCCGCACCAGGATGCTCGCGGCGAAGGGTCTGCGCTTCATCGGCACCGGCGTCTCCGGCGGCGAGGAAGGCGCGCTCAAGGGACCCTCGATCATGCCGGGAGGCTCCCCCGAGGCGTGGCCCGAAGTGAAACCAGTGTTTCAGGCGATCGCAGCGAAGGTGGCGGGCGGCCGCCCCTGCTGCGAGTGGGTCGGCAGCGACGGCGCCGGGCACTACGTCAAGATGGTGCACAACGGCATCGAGTACGGCGACATGCAGATGATCTGCGAAGCGTACTGGATCATGCGGAACATCCTCGGCCTCGGCGCGAAGGAGCTGAAGGAAGTTTTCACCGAGTGGAACAAGGGCGAACTCGACAGCTATCTGATCCAGATCACGGGCGAGATCTTCGGTAAGATTGACCCCGACACCGGTAAGCCGGTCGTGGACATCATTCTTCACACCGCCGGGCAGAAGGGCACCGGCAAGTGGACCAGCCAGAGCGCGCTCGATCTGGGCGTCGCCGCGCCGACGGTGGCGGAGGCGGTCTTCGCCCGCTGCCTCTCGGCGATCAAGGAGGAGCGCGTCGCGGCGTCGAAGGTGATCCCCGGCGTCACCGAGAAGTTCACGGGGGACAAGGCGGAGTTCATCGACGCGGTGCGTCAGGCGCTCTACGCCTCCAAGATCTGCTCGTACGCGCAGGGCTTCCAGCTGATGCGCATGGCGGCGAAGGAGTACGGTTGGGATCTCCACTACGGCGACATCGCTTTGTTGTGGCGCGGCGGATGCATCATCCGGGCGACCTTCCTCGAAAAGATCAAAGCGGCGTTCGACCGCGATCCCGCGCTCGCCAATCTGCTCGTCGACGACTTCTTC
>CACZPY010000320.1 GCA_902783135.1 uncultured bacterium | reverse complement strand
CCGTAGATGTTGCCGTTGATCTCGACGTCGCCCGTGACGGTGAGGTTGACGCTTCCGACGCTCGTGGCGCTGCTCTGCTTGTTCCAGAGCGCCCCCGCGTAGAAGTTCTTGCCCTCGGCAAGCGTGCCGCCCTCGACGGAAGCGATCACGGTTTCGTTCACCGTGCCGAAGCCCCCCATATAGGCGTTGCCGCCGAGCTCGCCGCCCGTCATCCGGAAGTTCACGGCTTTCACGGTGCCGCCGTTCGCCGCGCCCGCCGCCAAATTGCGGATCGAGCCGTCCGTGAGTTTCATATTCACGACGCCCGCGAAGTTCTGGTTGGCCGCCGCGCCGTAGAGCGCCGTGTCGACATTCGCCCCGTCGATCTCGAGCCAAGCGTTGCCGGTCGTCATGCCCTCGGCCGCGTAAACGGTGTCGCCGTAGGTCGTATTCTGCGTCCAGCGCGCGCCGCGGTCGCTGCCGTTGAAGGTCTCGCCGTCCGCCGCCACCGCCGCCGCCGTGTCGACGGTGGTAAGTTTGCGCGCGGTGATCTCGGTCTCGAGCCGCAGGTCGTAGCTGGTGGTCGTCCCGATCTGATTGCGCGTCCGCTTGTAGTTCAGCCCCGCCACGGGATCGAAGAACTCGGTATTGGTCGCGTCGGTGTCGTAGACGTTGCCGCCGCCGATGTCGAGCTTGAACGCGTTGGCGACGGTCGACGCGCCCGCGTTGCTGCAGAGATAGTAGGTGCTGTCGGCGACTTCGCCGTTCGCCTTGACCACCGCGCCGCTGATATAGTGGAAATTTCTCGTCACCATGTACCAGTTGGCGGTGTTGTCGCCGGCGAGGTCGAAAATGACTCCGCCCCGCATGTTCGACGTGGCGATGCCGTTGGTCCGCAGTTCGATCTGACCGCCGTTGGAGATCACGGCGTCGTGGATCTGGCCGAAGTGCGAGACATTGATGCTGCCGCCCGACTCGATGGTGACGTTGGAAAGGTAGTTGCCGCTCGCGAAGTAGATCGACCCGCCGGAGGCGACGGTCACGTCGTAGGCGCTCGCGCCGTAGTTCACGCCGCCCGCGCTGCTGGTCGCGGCGTTCATCGTCATGCCGCCCGACAGGACGAGACCGCGGATCACCGCCCCCGAAGACGTATACAGTCTGCCGCCATATTCGACCGTCAGGTCGTTCATCGTGCCGCCCTTGTAGACGACCGCGGACTCTCCGGCTTCGACGGTGAGGTCGTCAACCGTGTCGGCACGACCGAGAAGACCGGTCTTGCCGTCGTTCTTCCCCCAGTAGACGTTGAACTCCCGCTCGTCCCTCGTATGGCTGGTGATCGTGCCCGCGCCGGTCTTGTTGGTGCCCGCCCACGGGTTGAAGGCGAGCTGCGCCGAGGCGTCCGCCTGCACGTTCAAATAGCCGCCGGAGTTGAACAGCACGTTCTGCGCGTCGCTGTAGGAACTGACGACCAGACTGCCGCCGCTGTGGACTTCGACGTTGACGATGCTGCCGGAGGCTTTGGTGCCCGCGCCCACGGAGACCTTGGCGTTGTAGCCGGAAATGTAGACGTTCGTCGCCAGCGACTTTTCGGCGTTGGCGCCCAGCCACATCGAGCCGCCGTCGATCACACGGACGTTTTCGAGCGTTCCGTTGTTGACCTGCACCTTGGCGTAGCGCTCGATGGTGAGATCGTAACCGTAGCCGGAGTCCCCGGCGCCCCATCCGAAGCGCACCAAACCGCGGGACGCGTTGCCCTCGACGGTGGTGAAGGTGACGCCGCGAACCGTGCCTCCCGCCCGGACCCGGAGGTCGAGGTTGTGGTCGGCGTCGGCGTTGAAAATGCCGCCGGAGACCACGGCGGTCTTGGAGACGTGAGCCTCGCCAGCCGCCAGATAATCGACGTCGTAGATGGTGCCCGCGCTGGCATAGAAGCGGTTGCGCAAAGTCGCTCCGGAGACCGCGCCGCCGTACACGAACATGCTGCCGCCCGCGTACACCGTGACATCTCTCGCCACACCGTTCGACACCGCCAGCGTGCCGCCGGATTTGACGTCGGTATCGGTCGCCGTGCCGTTGGAAATGACCATGTAGGCGTCGTTGTCGACCGTGGTGTTGAACGCCTGACCGTACGCGTTGTGCATATGCAGCTGCGCCTTGGTGCCGTCAGTCCACGCGCCGGAAAGAACCGTGTCGTACGCCGTGCCGGAGTTGATCCGGAAGATGCCGCCCGAGATCGCGCTGGTCCGGTAGGCGACACCGGTCTTCGACTGGACTTGGAACCTCGCGAGGCGGTCCACGACAGTGTCGTAGGCGACGCCGCCCGTGCCCAGCGAACCCCAGATGTAGTTGGGCAGCTTGTTGCCCGTCTGCGACCCGGCGGCGACCGTGGTGATGGAAACGTTGCGCATCTCGGCGTTCTCGACGAGGAAACTCGCCGCGTCGATCACCTTTTCGTCCGCGTCCAGATAGCCGCCTTCGAGGACGCCGCCCGAAATCAGTGCGCCGCCGCTGACGTAAAGTTTGGTCACGGGGCGCATGTACATGTCGATCATCGTGCCGCCGTCGATGTCCACGTTCGCGGTGGAGCCGAAGTTCGCGCCGGAGACCCAGCCTCCGGTCATCGCGAAGGTCGCGCCGTCCGCCACCATCGCGCCGGAGATGATCGCGCCGTCGTAGACCAGCGCCGAGTTGCCGGCTTCGACCGCCAGCCCCTCGACCCGGTTGTAGCGGGCGATCAGACCGGTCGCACCGTCGTCCTTGCCGTAGTAGACGTTGTACGTGCGCTGATCAACGGTCTGGCTCTCGACCGTCGCGCCGACGGTGTTGGTGATCGTGCCCGTCCACGGGTTGTAGTCGATGGTGGCGGACGCTCCGGCGAGCGCCATGTTCAGCGTGCCGCCGGAGTTGACGATCGTGTTGAGCGCCTTGCCGTTGCTGACGTTCACATGTCCGCCCGAGGCGATCCAGGTGTTGACCGCGTAACCGCCGTACGCGCAGTTGATGTCCATGTGCGCCTTGTTGCCGCCGCTCGTGCCGGAAACGAGCGTATTGTCGGCGACGCCCTTCTGGTTCAGATAAAGCCACCCGCCGCTGACGACCTTGGTGTCGCTGAAGACGCCGTGGTAGATCTGCAGCCGCGCGAAGTTGTCCACCGTGACGTTGTAGCCGTACGCCGAGCCCGTGTCGGCGGCGGGCTGGTCGCCCGCGGAGACCCACAGCAGATTCGCGGCGCTGGTGGTCGCATCGGTGGTCAGCACCACGTCGCGCAGCACCGCGCCGCTCGTGATCTTCGCGTAGGCCTTGCCGGTCGCCACGCCGCAGATGGTGCCGCCCGACATCAGCGCTCCGCCGCCGCTGATCTGTATGGAGGCGGAATCCGCCTTGGCGTAGAGCGTGAGACCGCTGATCACGCCGTCCCGGACATAGAGCAGACCACCGCGATTGACGGTGCCGCCCGAAACCGCGCCGCCGTTGCTGACGCGCAGCGTGCCGCCGTCATTGATCGTTACTTTGCTCGCTACGGGAGCCGCCACTCCGCCGCCGGAGACATTGAGCTGACCGCCCTGATTGACCGTGACGCCGTCGGCGGTCGTGTTGTCGCGGACGGTGAAGGTGCCGCCGTCGTTGACGGTGGTGTTGTCCGCCGTCGCCTGATCGAAGAGGTTGTAGGTCGCCTTGGCAACGTCTGCACCGCCGACGGTGACTTCGTTGCCGTAGGATTCGCCCAGAAGACCGATGTTGCCGCTCGTCGTGACGCTGCCGCCCGAAACGACCGCCGTCTCCCGCGCGTAGATGCGGACGCCGACCGTCGATTCGCCGCCGACCGTCGGGTCGGAGACCGTGATCCCTGTTCCGGGGCAGATGCGGTACGCGCCGTCGAGGTCGCTCAACACGCCGTTGGTGATCTGACCGCCGATCGCGGTGCCCATGTAGTGCAACGTGCCCGCGGCGACGTTGGTGTTGGCGCCCTTGAGGATCGCACCGCTCGTCTTGGCGGCGCCGGTGAGTTCGACCGTCGCTCCGGTCGCGGCGGTGAGGTTTTCAAGTATCGCGTCCTGAGTCGCGTTGAGGGTACCCCCGTCGTTGATGACGCCGTCGACGAGCGCGCCGCCCGCCTCGACGGTGATGATGTCGCCGCTGTTGGCGACGAGTCCGGTACTGGTGACTCCGCTGGGAATGATGATCTCAGACATTTGCGACCTCCCTTTATGGTTTTATGATCTCGATCGACCGTAATTCACTGTCGGACAACCCGTGAACGGGGACTTTTACGCTCCGCCGCCCGGAATAAACAATGCCATACCCGGCGATGTTTTTTGTAACCCATGTATATTATACAATATTTTTTTCCGGGCGACAATGTCGATTTATATGATTTTTTTGATATTAATGGTAATTTTCCTGTTTTTTGGAAAAAAACCATCTTTAAAAAGCTTCGGAATGCAAAATTACGGAAAAGCGCAGACGGACATCCGCGCATAGAGCGCCTTATCTGCCGACCGCGCCCAATTGGAAAATGCGCATCCCGGCGCCGCTGCCGCGCAGTCGCCGGAGGATCCGCGGACGCCCCGGCAGCAGCGTAAAGCTGTTGTCGCTCCAAAGCGTCGGCTCGTCGCACGACAGCGCGACGAAGAACGCCGGAGCCGCGGCGGCAAGTTCGCAGCGCTCCGCATCGAGCCATGTCAGACGGATCTCCGGCGCCGGCAACTCCAGCGCCTTGAAGCCGGCGAAGAAGAAGTCGCCCTCGGCATCGCCGAGGCCATAGTGCAGGAACCCCTCCTCCGACTCCCGCAGGTCCGGCACGCCGATCCTCACCGCGCTCCCCGCCGGGACGGATGTCGGAAGTTCGTGCTTTTCCAGCATTTCGCCGTCGAACGACCATCTTTCCACCGTCAGCGTGTCGGAAAAATCCGTCAGCGCGTCGTTGACGGCGTAAAAGCCAGGCGTGCCATCTTCCTCCCGCCGCGCCGTTACCATAAGCGGCGCGTAAAAGCGCTTCGCGCCGTAGTGCAGAAGTTTCCAGTTGCCCCAGTAGTCGATGCTCGACCACGACGCCACCGGCCAGTTGTCGTTCAGCTGCCAGTAAAGCGTCCCCATGCAGCGCGGCCGCAGCGTCCGCCAGAACTCCACCGCCGTTCGGATCGCCAGCAGCTGCTGCACCTGACTCAGATACACGAACTCCGCCAATTCGGACGGGAAGCGGAAGTACCGCATGAACGTGCCGACGATACGGGCGTTGCCCATGCCGTTCTTCTGGTGACACTCCATCACCGGGTCCGAAACGTTGGCGCCGCCGTAGCGCCGCACCGTACTCAATGCCGGAAACGACTGGAAACCGAACTCCGAACAGAAACGCGGCCGCACCTTGTAATAGGAGTCGAAGGGTTCGCCCGAATGCCACACCTTCCAGTAGTGCATGTCGCCTTTGGAATCGTCGTGCCAAGTGCCGAAACACTCTCCCGGCCCGTTGCACGGCGACGACGGCCAGAATACCCGCGTCGGATCCGCCTCCCCCACCCACCGGGCGAGCGCGCGATTCAGCCGTTCGTAGTTCGCCGCGCGGCGGGCGAACTCCGTCCCCTCCCCCCGCAGCAGACCGGGGACCTCGTTGTCGCCGCACCAGAGCACGATCGACGCATGATCGCGCAGACGCTTGACCTGATACTCCACCTCCGGCTCCACCGTCGCCAGAAAATCCGGGGTCGACGGATACTCCATGCAGGCGAACATCAGATCCTGCCACACCATGATCCCGTATTCGTCGCACAGATCGTAAAAGACTTCGTTTTCGTACTGTCCGCCGCCCCAGACCCGCAGCATGTTCATCCCGACCGCCGCCGCGTCGCCGATCAGCCGCCGGTACGCGTCACGCGTCTGATGTCCGGGCATCGCGTCGCAGGGGATCCAGTCCGCACCTTTGGCAAAGACCGGAATGCCGTTGATCCGGAAATACATCGACCTGCCGGCATCGTCCGGAACGGTGACGAGCTCCGCCCGCCGCAGTCCGATCCGGCGGCGCACCGTGCCGCCGCCCGCCCTCGCCTCGAGTTCGTAAAGCGGCTGCTCCCCGAAGCCGTTGGGATACCACAGCCGCGGCGACTCGACGGTGAACTCGGCGCTCACTTTGCCCTGCCCCGTCACCTTGCACATCTCGCCGGCGAAGCGGAACTCCACCTCACCGGCGCCGCCCGTCACTTCGGCGACGACGGTCAATCCGACGCGGCCCGATTCGTGATGCTGCACGGAATAAAGATGCTCGATGCGGCGACCGTCGTCCGCTTCGAGGTAAAGGCTGCCGTACAGCCCGCATACCACCAGCGAAATGCCCCAATCCCAGCCGCCGTGGCACTGCACCTTGCGGATGCGGTTCACATGCGGGATCGCGTACTGCGTGTAATAACGCAGTTCCATCCCCTGCCGCTCCGCCGCCTTGAGCGCCTCGGGAGCGGGCGGAAAGATCACGACTTCGATTGTGTTGCGTCCGGGGTGCAGCAACGCCTTCACCTCGCGCCGGAACCGGACGAACATGTTGCCGCTCGAACCGGCGGACACGCCGTTCAAAAAGACCTCGCCGAACGTGTCGATGGAGTCGAGATTCAGAAAAACGCTTTCCCGCGCCAGAAACTCCGCCGTCACGTCGAACTCCCGGCGGAAACGCCATGCGAGGTCGCGCGGCCACTGCACTATTTTTTCGTTGCAGCCTACATAAGGATCGGGAATGACCCCGGCGGCGAGGAGCGCCGAATAGTTGTCGCCGGGCAGCTTCGCCGTCACGGGAGAAACGTTTTCGGCGGAAAGACGCCACTCGCCCGAAAGATCGATCATCGACATCATACCGGCTTCCAT
>CACZPY010000319.1 GCA_902783135.1 uncultured bacterium | reverse complement strand
GGCTTGCGGTCCTCGGGGGTGTGATACCCGCAGACGTGGGCGTCGCCGGAGAGCGCGTGGGTGATGAGCACGGCGTTGGAACGGTCCGCGTTGAGTTTTCCCGCCGTCTCGTAGCGGATGTTCACGTCTTTGAGCTCGCGGCCGCAGTCGAGCGGCAGGGGTTCCGTCAATCGGAAATCCCTCGGTTCGACGATGAAAACAGTTGTATCTTTGTCGGCGATTTCGGGTGCCTCGCGCAGGTTTTGAAATTCTCGTTCGCTGTATCGAACTATATTTGTTTAATATAGCACGAAACACGAGTTTTTACAATACGGGAGAGAGGCGGATCACCAGTTCGCCGGGGGCTTTTTCGCCGTTTATCCGGGTGCGTCCGTAGTCGCGCTGGAGATCGAGCACCAGCATCGTCCCCGGCGGAGCCTCGATGATCTCGAACGCGAACCAGCCGTCGGGAGCTTTCCCGACACGCAATTCGACGTCGTTTTCACCCTGCTTCAGCGTGGTCCCGCCGCAATGCGTCAGAAACAAGCCGGGGCGGTCGGCGAAAACCTTGAGCCGCGCTTCGCCGCCGGTACCGCCGATGAAGCGTTTTTCGAGCTTCATGCCGGGCTTGGCGGCGATGCCGTTCCAGCCGCCGAAGGTCTGCGGCCCGTGGTCGAATATCCAAATCTTCCCGTCGCGGCCGGCGATCTTCGTCCCGTCGGGACGCACGAGCCGCATCACCGCGCGCTCGCAAGTCCCGCGGTAAAACTCGTAGGCGAATTTACTGACGAAAAGACCGGCGAGCAGCGCCGCAACCACGAACAGATCGAACCGCCATCCATTCCTTTTCGGTAGAAAATATGCGACCCCGCCCGCAAAAACCGCCGCGAGCGGCAGTATCGGCGCCCGGAAACGCGAGAGATCGTAGAACATGGCGATCGACAGCCAGTAGACGACGACGAAACCGTACAACAGCCATATCCCGCCCTCCCCGCGCCGAAGCCGCTCCGTCATCAGCAGCGCTCCGGCGACGGCGAGTGCGATCAGGATGTTGACTTGCTCCGAAACCCGAATGACAATACTCGCCCTGCCCTCGCCGTACAGCGAAACGTTGTTCGGGATCTCGCGCCCGTCCCAGAAGAGCAGCGCCTTGCGGAACTGAAGTTCCAGAAACGCCGCCGGTTCGCGGCGGAACCAATTCCACATCTGCCGCGGCACCGAAACGCCTTCGCTTTGCAGCTTCATCATCCGGTGCCAGCTTTCCGGGTATTCCATCGGCCCGGCCGGCAGACCGGGTTCGCGTCCGCCGGGGGGCGCCTCCGGGGTATTGCCGAGCGCCAGCACTGCTCCGGAGGCGGTGCTCGGACCGCACAAACGTCCGGTGACGCGAGTGTTGTGCCAAATGAACGGCAGTTCCACGAGCAGCAATGCCGCCGCGAAAACCGCCGCGTACCCGACGATCTTCCACCGCCGCGCCTTGTCGCACACGAAGTGACGCACTCCCAAAACGGCGACGGGCAGTACCAGCAGCAATGCGTTGCCGCGGGTCAGCGCCGCCACCCCGGCAACGCCGCCGCAGAGCGCCCACCAGCACCATCTGCGGCGCTCGAAGGCGATCAGCACCAAATAAAAAAGCAAAGTCAGATTGAACGCCTGCAGCGTTTCGTTCAAATGGAACGGCGCGTACAACATCAACGCCGGGGACAAACTCGCGAGCCACGCCGCCCACATGCCGCCGATGCGCCCGACGAGCTTTTCGCCGATCATTCCGACCAGCCACACCGTCGCGCCGCCGAGGAGTATCTGCACGACCACGACCGTCCACACTCCGCCGCCCAAGAGATAGATCAGCGGCAGAAAGACGGCATAATAAAACGGCTGATAGTAGAACTCGCCGGAGTAAGTGCCGGAAGCTATCTTATGCGCCAATTCGATGTAAGTCGCCATATCGGTGACTTTGGCGGGCAACAGCATGTTGTTGACGCCGCCGTTGATCGCGGCAAAATCGAAGGCGACCCACAGCCGCAATCCGGTCCCGAGCAGCGCGGCGGCGGCGACGAGCCACAAAAAACGCCGCCGGGTGAGCGTGAACTTCCGGCTCTCCGGCGGCGTATCGGTCTTCGGACGACGCTTCAAACCGTCATCAGCTCCTTTTCCTTGGCGGCGAGCGCGGCGTCGAGAATGCCGATGTAGCGGTCGGTGAGTTTCTGGATGTCGGTTTCCGCCTTCTTCTGTTCGTCCTCGGTCATGATCCCGTCTTTCTGCGCCTTCTTGACGAAATCGTTGCCGTCGCGACGCACGTTGCGGAGCCCCACCTTCGCTTCTTCGGTCTCCGCCTTCGCCTGCTTGCAGAACGCGACACGGCGTTCCTGACTCAATTCGGGGATCGGCAGTTTGATGGTCCTGCCGTCGCTCATCGGCGTAATGCCGAGGTTGGAAGCGAGGATCGCCTTTTCGATCGCCTTGACCGCGCCGGCATCCCACGGCTGGATCACCAGCAGACGCGGTTCGGGAGCGGTTATCCCCGCGATGGCGTTGAGCTTGGTCTGGGTGCCGTAATATTCGACCATGATGCCGTCGACCAGCGCCGGAGACGCCTTGCCGGTACGGATCGCGGAAAAGCTGTTTTTGAGCGACTCTTCGGTCTTCTTCATCCTCGCTTCAAGTTCGGCCTTGAAGTTTTCTTTGGTCAACTGTGCCATAGTGAATATCCTCCATCGGTGACTGATTGATTCCGGAACCCTTATTCATTGGAAAAGATAATACGTCGGGAACGATCTGTCAATTTGGGCTTCCCGCTTTTACGGAAAAAAAACCGATTTTTCCTGCCTTCGATCATCTGCGCCCCCGGTGCGCTTCGCCGCGCGGTCACGTCGGCGGGCAAAAAAAATGCGGTCGTTGAACGGCCGCATTCGTATCGTACCTTATCCGCGCAAACGCGGGGATCCGCGGGCACTACTTTCCGGCAGGAGCCGGCTTTTTGGCGTCGGAGCTTTCCAGCATCTTCTTCAGTTCGCGCTTGCCGAGACCGCGAAGCGCGCAGATCCGCACCTTGTGCGAATAACGCGGAACGCGCCGCCCCTGCTCCCAGACGCTGACGGTATGCATCGCCACGCCGAGCAGTTTCGCGAATTCGCTCTGGGTAAGCCCCATTTTGGTACGGAGCCGCAGAATACCGGAGGCATTGATCCGGACGCTTTTATCCGACTCGGCATTTTCGACCGCCGGAAACGCCGTTTCTTCCGCAGGAGCGCCGCAACGCTTTTCCAGCATCGCGATCTGCCGCTTCTGCTCGGCGACCAATTTTTTGAGCGAGGCCACCGTGTTCTGCACCGGCAGCAGCGCCGCTTTGATCTCCTTGCGCGCCAAGCGGCGGATCTCTTCGGAAAAAGCCTGTTTGATGTCCATCGTAAAATTCCCTTTCATGGTAAATATGTAACAACTGTTTTCACGCGCCAAACCACGTGCAATAGTTGGAAACAACGCTGGTTCTGCCGTTTCACGCTTATACAATAACATCATGGACAACGTTTTTCAAGTTTGAAAAAGATATTATCCACAAAATTCATTCGCCGTTTCTACGGTGTCTGCGATCTGCACATACACCATATTTCCGCCTCTCGGGCTTTCGCCGAACGAGGCGGCGGAGGCATTGACATTGTGCCGCACATGGAATATATTATTTCCGTACCCTTGAACGACCCATAGCGACAAATTGGACAGATATGAATCTCCCGGCCGCCAAAAAGGATGACAACTCCGGTCATCGCCAGCGCTTGCGCGAACGCTTCTGCCGTTCCGGACTCAACGGTCTGCAGGATTACGAAGCGATCGAACTGCTGCTCTCCTACGCGATACCGCGACGGGACGTGAAACCGCTTGCCAAAGCGCTGCTGCGCGACTACGGATCCATCGCCGGGCTGATGGATGCTCCCGTATATTCGCTGATCGAAAAACACGGCATCGGCAACTCCTCGGCGGTGCTGATCCGGCTGGTCCGCGAAATATGCGCGTCGTACCTCGAACAGCGCGCCCGCGCCGCCGAAATCGTGGAATCGAGCAAAGACGCCGAGGATTTCGTGCGCATGAAACTCGGCGGCCGCCAGCAGGAAACGCTGATGACCATATTCATCAATTCGCGCAACCGCATCATCGGTTACGACCTCGAACCCGGCACGGTCGATCAGGCGGTGGTTTACGTGCGCGAACTGGCGAGACGGGCGGTCCTCTGCAACGCCACCGGCATCATCATCGCCCACAACCACCCCAGCGGTCTCTGCGTACCCTCGCCGGAAGACATCCGGATCACCGAACTCGTGGGCAAGGCGCTGGAGACATTCGGCATCCGTCTGTTATGCCATTTGCTCGTCACTCCGTCCGAATGCCGCCGCATCGGTTGCGGACCGGCGTAAACAAACGGATAAAATACTAAACATTATTGTAAAAACATGATGGAAAAAGCCGTCCAGCCGGTGTATATTTAAATTATGGACAGCTTCACCATAACAGAAGATAATTTGGCGGTAAACCGTTTGGCGAAACGGATAATCCCCTGTTTGGACGTCCGCGACGGCCGGGTGGTCAAGGGGGTGCACTTCCAAAATCTCGTCGACGCCGGCGACCCTGTTGCCGCCGCCAAGGGCTACGACGCGCAGGGCGCCGACGAACTCGTGTTTCTGGATATTTCCGCCAGCTGCGACGGGCGCGGGACCATGATCGACGTGGTGCGCCGCACCGCGCATGAAGTGTTCATCCCGCTGACCGTCGGCGGCGGCATCCGTTCGGTGGAGGATATCCGCAATCTGCTGCTCGCGGGCGCCGACAAGACTTCGCTCAACACCGCGGCGGTGCTGAACCCCGAACTGTTGAGCGAAGGCGCGGAGCGTTTCGGCAGTCAGTGCATCGTGCTGGCGATCGATGCGAAGAGGATCCCCGGCACGGAGCGCTGGGAAGTCTACACTCACGGCGGCCGTCGCCCGACCGGGATCGACGCGCTGGAGTGGGCGCACCGCGGCGTGGAACTGGGCGCCGGAGAGATACTGCTGACCAGTATGGATGCGGATGGTACGCGAAACGGTTACGACTGCGAACTGACGGAGCGGGTGTCGCGCAGCGTCAACGTGCCGGTGATCGCCTCCGGCGGCGCCGGAGAGCTGCGTCATCTGGCGGAGGTGCTGGAACGCGGTTGCGCCGACGCGGTGCTGGCGGCGGGGATCTTCCACTTCGGGAAGTACACGATCCGCGACGCGAAGACATATCTGCGGGACCGGGGCATCCCGGTCCGCATGTGATGTGAAGTAGGATATTTCGTTAAAGGACGGCAACCATACAACAACCTTTAAGAGAAAAGGAAGGTATCATGAACAAGGAAGAACTCAAGAAACTCGCGCTCGACTATCACAGTCAGGGCAAACCCGGCAAGATCACCGTCAATCCGACCAAATCCTGCCGCACCGGACTGGAACTTTCGCTCGCCTACACTCCGGGTGTCGCGCAGCCCTGTCTGGAGATCAAGGATCATCCGGAAGACGTGTATAAGTATACGATCAAAGGCAACACCTGCGCGGTCATCAGTGACGGCTCGGCGGTCCTGGGCCTCGGGAACATCGG